>JAYTEI010000225.1:0-3330 GCA_043735445.1 Akkermansiaceae bacterium
GTGAGGCCCAACCCGGTGGCTGGATCAATGATATGTGAGTAACGCGTTCCACCGATTTCTATAAATTGGTGGAGATCGCCTGATGTAGAAACACCACAGTTAGAAAGGATGAGGTTCTCTGGTTGATCTATGTCTGTCATGGTCCGCACGCCGATTTTCCAGCCTTTGGCAGCGGGCGGTGGATCGCCCACACGCACATCACCTCCGGCAGTGATGCAACTGCGGGGGATGCCACGCTGCTTCATCACCGCTAGCATAGCATCGGCGGCTTGACCTTTTGCGATCCCGCCGAGATCGAGGCGCATGGCGGGTTTCATGAAGGTGACGGTTTGCTTGTGCGGATCGAGAATGAGGTTATGCCAACCGCTTGCAGCGCGGGCGGCAGTGAGGATGACATCGTCTGGAAGTGAGTTTCTTCTACGGGATTCACGCCAGAGTTTGGTAAGTGGGCCGAGGGTGGGATCAAACAAACCATTGGTTTTCTCGGCGAGATCGCGGGATTCGGAAATCAATTGATATAACAACGGCGAAACGGCAACGGCAGTTGCTGCGGGATTTTTTGATAGACTGAGCAGTTCGCTATCCGCGATGTAGTCGGAGGCCACTTGGTTGATGCGCTCGGCTGCATCGAATGATGCATCAGCCGCTGCCGTGGCTTGAACTTTATCCTCATGATAACAAGTGATCGCGAAACGAGTGCCCATCAGTCCGCGCTCAAAGGTAAAAGGCTCGGCCTTTGCAAAAGGCGCGACCATCATGAGAAATAACACGATCGCTAGCCTGCGGTTCATGTAGCTATTCGCTTGGACCCGGACCCATATTCCAATACCGATGCATTTCCTCAACGGATGGAGTTTTGAGTGGCCGCACGATGCGGAAACCGAGCCACGGTGCATTGGTGAAATACCATAGAGATTTAGGAATTTGCGGGTCTAGGACTTTCCATGCTGGGCTGCTGCCGAGGCGGGCTGCGCTGCGGAGCAACGCCGGATCGGCATTCCAATGACCACCGCGGACGACGGTGGGATAGCGGTTAGGTGCGGGAGTCCATGGAGAAGTTTCGCCGTCTTTGTATTTGGTATAGGAATCCGCGAGATATTGATCGAGCACCTGTTCGGCGACGTTGCCATGCATATCATAAAGTCCCCACGGATTGGGCTTTTTGGTGCCGACTTTTTGATACTGAAACTCCGAGTTTCCCGCGAACCAAGCGTAGTCGGTTAATTTAGCTGGGTCATCACCAAATGAATAGGCGGTGGTGGTTCCGGCGCGGCAGGCATACTCCCACTCGGCTTCGGTCGGGAGCCGATAGAAATGGCCGGTTTGTTCACTGAGCCATTCGCAGAATTTGCTAGCCGCGTGCTGAGTCATGCCGACGGCGGGGAATTCTTTGGAATAGCCGTCGCCCATTTGGGAGTGCATCGGAATATACGGCGGAGTGGGCTGGGTGACGGTGTCGTTAAGGGTTTCCGCACCGGTGGCGAGAGGAGGCTCGGAGGTGGTTAGATCTGCGTCGCGGTTGAGGCTGCCATCTTTGTTGCGGGCCTTGCCGTTTTCCATGAAGGGGCGGTAAAGATCCCAGGTGATTTCAAGTTTACCCATCCAGAAGGGCTCGATCTTAAGCTTGTGCTGCGGGCTTTCGTCCGGCTTCCGGCCCGCTTCCGAGTCGGGTGAGCCGAGGGTGAACTCCCCTCCCGCAATGGCGATGAGATCGAGCGAGGCGTCCTTCGCGAGTTTTACTTTCTCCGCATAGCTCTTCATGGCGGATGGCTCGGGATCGGGCGATTTCACGATTGCTTCATGAATTCCCCGAGTTGTGGGAAGAAGCACGGGATGCGGTAGTTCCGCTGCGGCGCGGGTGGCTAACAAGGTCCAAGCGAGTGTGCTGAACGAGGTGGTGAAATTCATAATTACGCCAACATATATTTACCGGGAACTGGGACGGCTTGCGTCGGGAAACTGTCGCTCATCTTGAGATTATCAGGAGCGAGATCTTGGTTGGCTTTCCATACTTCATCCCAAGTGATTCTTTGCCCACTATGGGCTGCCTCGCGGGCGAGAATGGCAAGCATCGTAATGTTAGCCATGTAGGTGCCAGCATTGATTTGCTCGCCTTTGCGGATGGCGGCGAACCATTCATTATGACATACTTGATACATGTCAGCTTCTTCACCACGGTAATCCCAGTTAGTTTTACCTGCGGCATCTTTGGTTAAGACGCGGCCAGGTGCTTCTAACGTTCCTTTCTCGCAGAAGACGCGATCCACCACTTCGCTGAAGGCATTCTGAAATTGGCGCTGGCCGATGTGGCAAAAGACGCCGCCGGGATACTCGAATGTTACCTCATAGTGATCCCATACATTGCCGTCGTCGCTGCGTTGGGCCCGGCCACCGCCACCGCGCGCGGCGATCGGTGCGACGTCGTTCATCGCCCACGAGATTTTATCTACCGTGTGGATGGCTTGTTCGAGAATCGGTCCGCCGGATAGCCATTGGTGGCCCATCCAATTGCGGATTTGCCATTCGACATCGGCCCACTCGGGCTTGCGTTGGTCGATGGAGGTCGAGGGTTTGGGGACGGCTGCCATGTAGGTGCCGTAAACGGAAACGGTGCGACCCAGTTCGCCCTTGAGCACCTTGCCGTAACCCTCGCGGGTGCTAGGTGCAAAGCGCCAGCAGAAGCCGTGTTGCAGGGTGAGGCCTTTTTCCTTGGCGATGCGGGCGGACTCCACCACCGATTTCACTCCGGCGACATCCACGGCCATTGGCTTTTCCGCGAAGACGTGTTTGCCTGCCTCCACGGCAGCGCGGAGATGGAGCGGACGAAATCCCGGCGGGGTCGTTAGAAGAACGACATCGACGCCACTGGCGATGACTTGCTGATAGGCATCCAGCCCAGAAAACCGCCGCACCGCGGGCACGTCAACCTTTGCACCAAAGCCGGAAAGGTATTGCAGGCTCTGGTTGATCTGGCTGGGAAACGCGTCGCCGACGGCCCATAGCTTGACGTTAGGATCGGCAGTTAGTGCTTGGCTGGCGGCACCCGTGCCGCGGCCACCCGCGCCGATGAGGCCAATTTTCAGAACGGCTGAATTGCGCCCTTGTGCCCGCAGAATTCCGGGGAAACCCGCAATAGCCGTGGTGGCTCCGGCAGCGGCGAGGAAATGACGGCGAGTAGGTATTGATGAGTCCACGGCGACTGCAATTTAGCAGAAGCGCGGCTACGACATCAACCATCCGTGTCTTTCACATGGCTGCTGATTTAGGCATCAGCCGGAAACGCATCACCCCCTCCTGGAAGGCTCCTCGGAGGGGGTGTCGCGGGCCAAT
>JAYTEI010000226.1:0-1398 GCA_043735445.1 Akkermansiaceae bacterium
CCATTTTTCTGTCGATTTTGCCGCTGGGGCATCCGATTTCATCCGCTCAACAGCAGGTCCCCCGACGGCAGGTACCCTTCCGGGCGTTTCCCTCCGAAATAATGGCGGTAAATCCGCACCAAAAACAGCAGCCAGCGCTGCCCAACAGTCCACTGCTCCGCAGCGGTGGCTAATCGGCTGATTTCCTTGCTGATGGCTGTTATGGCGGCGGTAATCACATCCGCTTTTTGATGCAATATACTCACTTTGATTCGCTTTTGGCCGCCGCTTTCCACCCGTCGGCCTACCCCTTGCATCAGGGCGGGACGGGTCGTGATGGCTTCGCGGTTGTGGGTCTCATCGTAAAATCTCACATACAGGTGCCACCAGTTGTAGACCAGGGCGATGAAGCTGGCCATGATGCGGCAGGGTCCTATTTTTTGGGTGGTGAAGCCACACCACCCCCATTGGTTTTTGATCTCATCGATGATGTTTTCGGCATCGGCCCGCTCCCGGTAGTGTTTGACGCTGGCGTCATTGGGAAAGCCTCCCTCGCGTTCCTCGCAGGTCACGAGCACGGCGATGCGGCCGCTCCACGGACAGGGTTTGGCGTCCCATCCTTCACCCTCGGCGAGCGGGGGTTCGAGGTGATCCTGCCGGCGGCGCTTTTGGGCTCCCACGGGGGCTACGGCGGGGGATTCGCGCACGAGGATGACGCGCCGCTGCCGGCTCCAGCCTTTGAGCTGGAGCACGCTTTCAAGGCACTGCCAACCGTCCCCGGCTTCTTCCCAATGGCTCTGGCGCAGGCAGGTCTGGACAAGGCGTTTGACGTTGAGGGTGTGCTTGAGTTTGAATAAATAAGGCACGCCGCGCTCTTCACATTGGAGGATGATGACCTCGTTTCCGTAAGCGCAATCGCCCCGGATCATGGTGGGCCAATGCGGACGGGGTATGGCTTCAAGGATGTGCCAGAGTGCGGGCAGGCCCAATTTGGCGGAGTGTTGTTTGCCGGGCAATACTTCGACACCGAGGCAGAGGCGCAGGTTGGCGACGAAATAGCTGTGGTAGTTGTGGCTGGGGCGTCCGGGTTTATGCGGGTTGTAGCTGATCTCGGCACCCTCCTGGTGGCCGTAGAGCGGCTTTACCGTATTGTCGATGTCAAGGATCCACGGCAGGAAGAGGATGGGGGTGATGGCCTCGCGGTTTTGCTTTTCCAACCATGCCAGGGCGGTGGCTTCATCCATTTTTTTGAGAGCCCGGCGCACCACGTCTTCGCTGACGACGTGACTCATGCCCAGCAGGCCGGGATTGACGCCATCACCCCGCAGCGAGTTGATATGAGCGTAGCGCCAGTGCCCGTTGAGCACGCTGAGCAGGATGGTGCCGATGACGTCTTTGGGATCACTGGCGTTGTTGCTG
>JAYTEI010000227.1:0-1398 GCA_043735445.1 Akkermansiaceae bacterium
AAGCGCAGCGACTGTTGGATGATCGTGCTTAACATGGCGCGCTTATTCCTCTTCGGCCGCGGGGGCCAGCGTTTCCTTGGAGAGCAGTGCCTGGGCTCCTTTCGTCACGGCGGGATGGGGTTCGAGAACATCCGCCGCGACGAACCAACCGCCCTCGACCGGAGCATCGATCGGGATCTCAACCCGCTCGAAGTGGTCGTCGTCCTCCTTCTGATAGACCCAGGCTTTTCCGAGGTAAAACACCACGGCGTCCTGCGGAACGAAAATCCCGAGGCGGGGTTCTCCTTCGAGTTCGAGCACGCCGGTGAGCGCCAAGCCAGCGGCCAGCGGGGCAGCCGGAGTCTCTATCAACCCCAGAAACGCCGGCGACTGGAACGCGGGATCAATGGCCGGTGCCGGTGAAATCGAGGTGCAACGAAGCGGCATCTGCGCACGACCGAAGGTGTGCAAACTCGCCGCTAACGGTGCGCTGGCAGGGCTTTCGCCGCGTGAGACCGAGAGCCGAATGAGTGTCTGGCGGCTGGCTAACAAGCCATCGAGCAGCTTGCTCCGATCCGCCGCGGAGAGCTTGGAAAACCGCGGCCCCCATTCCAGGGCAAGGCGGTCTTCAAGGCCTTGGATCACGACTTGATCCAGGGCCAGTTGCGCTTGGGCAGCCTGCACTTCCTTGCGGGCGACGAGTTCACCCGATGCAAAAAGTTTCTCCACCCGTTCTAATGATTCCTTGGAAACCACCCGCGCAGCCTGGGCAGCGGTGATCTGGCGGAACAGCTCCACGAGCGGCGCGGGTGATAGCACGCTGCCATAAACCGCGACTTCGGGCGGCAGCGATTTCTCGGTGAGAGCGGTGGTTTCGACGCCTAACAACTTTTGCGCTTCGGCGGCGATCTCGGCGGCGCGGGACGCTAGCCCGGCGAATAGCGCGACCATGGGGATGAGGAGTTTAGTTTTCATCGAAGGAAATGCGGGCACTGTCTTCCAGATGGCCGAGCGATTGTTGGGCTTGGCCGAGCGCTTCGATGCGGGCGAGCTTGGCCTGGAGCACCAGCGAGCGGGCGGCGTTTTCCGCGAGGCGGTCCCCTTCCCCGGCTTTTGATAGACGCGACGCGTCATCGAGTTGTTGGGTCTGGGATGTCACGAGACTTTCGACTTCGCGCAACCGCTGGCGGTCGGCGTTGTAAGCGGCGAGAGCTTGGTCCAACTCGCCACGGATGCCGATTTGCAGGCGCTCGAAAACGGCGGCGGACTCGTCACGTTTGGCGATGGCCTCACGGATCGGGCCGCGGTTTCTATCAACCGGGAGGGTGAGGCCGATGCCGAGCGCCCACTTCGATTGGCCTTGGTCGAAGTTGTAGCCGGGATTGAGGTGGAGATCGGGAGTTTGCTTGGCGATTTCCA
>JAYTEI010000228.1:0-16095 GCA_043735445.1 Akkermansiaceae bacterium
CCCTTTGATCTGGACGCGAGCCGCTTCCCCGGAGCGCGGCAAGTGGTGAGCCTCACTCGCCACTATCAGCCCAAGAACGGCGGCGAGAGCAAACGGCAAACCCGCCACTTCATCCTCAGCAACGAGCAAGGAAAACTCAGCCACGCCCGCTTGGCCCAAAGCGGCCGCAGGCACTGGTCGGTGGAAAACAAAAACCACTGGCAAGCTATTCACCTTTTGGTATGACTCCACAGGCTCGGCTGATGGTTTGGTGTGGACTCAACTGGCGACCTTTTCCCCAACAGGAAAAGGCGGGGACCGGCGTGGGAACTGGAAAATAAATCCGGGCGGTGGACGTTTTGGAATCCAACACTATGGCTTTGCGGAAGGCCGCACCGTTGCGGGCGGAAAGGTCAGCTTCGACAACTTCAAGCTGAAGGCGGTGCGGTGATCTGCGGCGACCAGTGATCGCCGCTACAGCGGCGGCAGGCTGTGGGACAATTTTTTCTCCAGCGGCTTATCGTTTACATAGAATCCCTTCCCTTCCTCAGCACGGAGATGATCGAGTTCTTTGGTAACCTCCATCCAGCCAAGAGTTTCATCATTGGTTCCGATTCGTTTCATTGCACCGACTAACAGCAGTTCAATTTTTTCGGTTTGTGAGAGCAAAGGACTCCAACATCCTTTCCCCCGGCGTCATCGCCCGCGCTCGCAGAACCTTATCCCGAAAGATCGAGTGCTGGAGATCCTTGAGCGCGGTGGGGTAGTCGTGGGGATTCGCCATTGCGGAGACTTTAGTGAACGAGGCTTGGCTTCTCAATAGTGAAAAGCTCGCAGCGACCGGAACTCTCGGCTACGCGTTGGCGATGTGGGCGAATTTTTCGTCGATGAATCTCAGGATGAGTTCTTCGACATCATCGTTCTTGAGGCGCTCGACGACGTCCACGGAGAAGCCGCGGGCGATGAGTTGGCGGGCGTTAGACGGAGCGATGCCGCGGGCGCAGAGGTAGAAGATTTCCTCGTCGCTGATCTGGGAGGAGGTGCTGCCGTGGGAGCACTTTACCTGGTCGGCGTTGATCTCGAGGCCAGGCATGGAATTGGCCTCGCAGGTGTCGCTCATCAGCAGGTTGCGGCAGGTCTGATAGGCGTCGGTGTGGTGCGCGTCCTTGTCCACGAAGATCAGCCCGGAGAAAATGCTACGGGAGTCGTCGTAGAGCGAATTCTTATATAATAGATCCGAGTAGGCACCTTCTGATACATGATGTTGGAACGTGCGCTGATCGTATTCTTGTTCGTGCGAGGCGATGGAAACCGAAAGCATATCCGAGCGCGAGCCAGAGCCTTCGAGGCGGGAGAGCGATTCATTGCGCACCCACGATCCGCCGGTGTTGAGAATGAAACCGGTGGACGAGGCGTCGCGAAATGCGGCGGTCTCGTTGATCTGGATGACGCGGGTGACTTCGTTAAAAGCCTGGATGGCGATGTAATCTAACTTCGAGTTTGGCCCGGCACAGAGATCGTTGAAAGCCATAGCAAGACCGGCTTGTGAATCATCGACCGAGCGGAAAATATCCACCACGCGGACCTTCGAACTCTTGCCGGTGACGATGAGCGTGTGAGGAAAAATGACGGTGTTTTCGCCAGTGATCCAGTGGTGCACTTCGATGGTGCCTTCTACCTCGATTTTGTCGGATACATGGACAAACAATCCGTTCGTTAGAGATGCTTCATGCAGCGCGGCAAACTTGGCGGAGCCGAGCCGCGTTTCTTGTTTCATGAAATGCGCTTGCACCAGATCACTGTGAGAAACAAGCGCTTCGGCGAGTGGCAGGCAGATCACGCCTTCTGGTAGATGGGACTCAACGTGGATGAGTTCGTCGTTGAGGAACACGAGCTTTGCGGCAGGAGAGTCCAAACCGATGGAGCGCTTGATGACCGATGAACGCGCGGGCGAGACGCCCGCGCCCCTTGAGAAGTTGGAGAAATCGAGCTGTTTGATGCTGGAGAAGCGCCAAGTTTCATCCCCGCGTTTCGGAGCGGGGGTGGTTAGGAAACGTTGCCAAGCGGCTTGTTGGCGGGCGGCGAACCATGCAGGCAGATAGGCCGGAGTTTGCGATGGTGAATCGAGGAGAGATGGCATTTCGAGAGTGGTGGACATGGAAGTGGTTTTAGCTGGGCTTCTGCAATTGATCGGCATCGGCAAGGTCTTGGGGGCGGGCAGTGGCGATTTTGTTTAGAAGCAGATCGGCTTTGGAAATGATGGGAACGGGCGTGCCATCGATGTTGGCGCGCAGGCTGCGTGGGTAGCACTCGCTGAATTCGACTCCTTTTATCGTGTGAAGAATATCGACTCGATTCGGCTCCCTTCCCATCTGGGTCATGCGGCTGTCATCGGTAAACATTTCGGGGGAAAGTCCTTCGAAATCGAAGCCAAACTCCCTGAGAGCTTCGACAATCTTGAGCGCGTTAGAATCACTTCTCTGAATCCAGATATCGAGGTCTTTGGTGAAGCGCGAATAACCATGATAACTCACCGCATGACCGCCAATGATGAGGAACTGCACGTCATGGGAAAGGAAGCACTTTAAGAGTTCTCTCAAGTCGCGGCTCAATTCCAGATTCTGCATAGCCATAATGTGTCGCTCGTAAAAATTCGGTGATGCGGAGACGTTCTTCGCCTGTTTGGGATTTCCTTTCGCGTAGATCGGAGGCCTCGGCTTCTTCAAAAGAAGTGAAGGTTTCTATCTTCCATTCCGAGCGTGAGGGAGTTGTCATAAGGTCTTTCATTTGGAATTCCAAACGCGCCGGCTAAAGCCAGCGCTCCGTCAGCCGACGCTACCTTCCATTTCCAAGTCGATGAGTCGCTTGAGTTCCACAGAGTATTCCATCGGGAACTCGCGGACGAGGTCGTTGATGAAACCATTAACGGCGAGCGACATGGCTTGGCCTTGGTTGAGGCCACGTTGTTGCATGTAGAAAAGCATATCTTCGGAAACCTGGCTAACCGATGCTTCGTGTTGGGTGGCGTGGCGGTTGCCTTTGACGGTGATGGCCGGATAAGTGTCGGTGCGGCTATGACTGTTGATGAGTAGGGCGTCGCACTCAGTGTTGTTTTTACATCCTTTAAGATGCTTCGGAATATGGACTTGGCCGCGATAGGTGGAGCGGCCTTCGCCGACGGAGATGGATTTGGAAACGACATTAGAAGTTGTATCGTCGGCGGCGTGAATCATTTTCGCGCCGGTGTCTTGATGCTGACCGGTGTTGGCAAGGGCGATGGAAATTACCTCACCCCGAGCACGCTTGCCCTTCATGATGACACCGGGATACTTCATCGTTAGCCGCGAGCCGATGTTGCAGTCGATCCATCGAACCTCCGCGTCTTCCATGGCGATTCCACGCTTGGTGACGAGGTTGAAGACATTGGACGACCAGTTTTGGACAGTGACATATTGGATCTTCGCGCCCTTGAGCGCGACGAGTTCGACGACGGCGGAATGCAGCGTGGCGGTCTCGAATTTCGGCGCGGTGCAGCCTTCCATATACATCAGTTCGGCACCTTCATCGGCGATGATGAGCGTGCGCTCAAACTGGCCGAAGTTCTCTGAATTGATGCGGAAATAAGCTTGGAGCGGTTGCTTAAGCTTTAGTCCTTTCGGGATATAGATAAATGAGCCACCAGAGAACACCGCACTGTTGAGCGCAGAGAATTTATTATCTCCGGTGGGGATAACTTTACCAAACCATGGGCGGAAAATCTCTTCGTGCTCTTTGAGTCCCTCGGCGGAGTTACAGAAGATGACACCTTGTTTGGTGAGTTCTTCTTTGACGTTAGAGTAGGCGGCTTCTGAGTCGAACTGAGCTTCCACGCCGGCGAGAAACGCGCGTTCTTGCTGAGGAATGCCGAGACGCTCGAAGGTTTCGAGTACATCCGCCGGCACGTCGTCCCACGAACGCTTGGGTTTCTCACCGTCGGATAGATAGTAGCGAATAACGTCGAAGTCGATGCTCTCTAAATCTTTGGTCGCCCAGTTAGTCGGCATTGGTTTATCCAAAAATACCTTGAGTGCCTTGTGACGGAATTCACGAACCCAGTCGGGGTCGTTCTTCACGTCGGATATATAATCGACAGTCGCGGAAGTGAGACCCCGCCCTGCGTCGAATTTGTTGCGCTCGGGAAACGTAAAGTCGCCCTTGGTGCGATCGATGTCGATCGCCTCGCGGGTTTCTGCATCGAGAACGTCTGTGGTGTCGTAGGACATGTTAATGGAATGTTAGTGGTTACGCGAGCGAAGGCTCCTTGAGGAACTCGTAGCCTTTTTCCTCAAGCTCCAGGGCAAGTTCCGGGCCACCGGAGCGGACGATGCGACCCTCGGCCATGACATGGACATAGTCCGGTTTGATATAGTCGAGTAGGCGCTGATAGTGGGTGATTAGAAGAAAGCCACGGTCAGGCGAGCGCATGGCATTCACGCCCTTGGCGACGATTTTCAGGGCGTCGATGTCGAGGCCTGAGTCGGTCTCGTCGAGGATGACATATTCGGGTTCTAGCATCATGAGTTGGAGGATCTCATTACGCTTCTTTTCACCACCGGAGAAACCTTCATTCACGGCGCGGGCGGTGAACTTGCGATCCATTTCCAACAGATCCATTTTCGAATAGAGGTTCTTATAATAGGCGACGGCGTCGATTTCCTCACCCTTCGGCAAGCGGGCTTGGAGGGCGGCGCGGATGAAGTTAGCATTCGAAACGCCGGGGACTTCGGACGGGTATTGGAAGGCGAGGAAAATGCCGCCGCGCGAGCGTTCATCCACCGACTTGCCGAGGACTTCTTCGCCGTCCTGGGTCACCGAGCCGGATGTTACGAGGTAGCCTTCGTGGCCGGCGATCACCTTCGAGAGGGTGGACTTACCAGAGCCGTTAGGCCCCATGATGGCGTGGATTTCACCTTTCGGGATGTCGAGGGTGACGCCTTTGAGGATTTCGGTGCCGTCTGCTAGAGTGGCGTGGAGGTTGGTGATTTGCAGGCTCATTTTTGGAAGAAGATCGTGGATCGAAGATTTGGGATGGAAGAGGGTGGGCGAAATTAAGCGGTCGCGAATTTACCGCGAAGGGTGATCTCGACATCGTCGATCACAGCACCGGGAGGGAGGTTAAGGACGTCGGCGAGACTGACACCCGGTTTAAAATCCACGTCGTGAATCACGCCGGTCACTTCGTCGTGGAAATGGCCGTGCTCACTGAGGTTTGAACAGTAGCGCGACGATTCGCGCTCGAAATTCACCTGCCGGATGATGCCGTGCTGGACGAGGGCTTCCAGGCAGTTGTAAACGGTCGCGAGCGAGATATTCGGCAAGCGATCCTTGACCCGCATGAAGACATCGTTGGCCGTCGGGTGGTTGCGCTGCTGCATCAGCGTGCGGTAAACTTCCTGGCGCTGACGCGTCATTCGGAGGCCGGAGATTTCTTCGGGAATCTCGATTTCGGCAGGAATTTCTGGGTTGTTGCTGACCATCGCGGCAGCAAACTAGAGCTAGCTCGAACAATATCAAGAATAATTCCAATTACAATTCAACGAAGTTTCGGGAAGTAAAATCTCACCGACGTGACCTAAATTATTTTCTCCAGTAATACAGCCAACGCTCGGAAACCGCCTTGTCATTTTCGTCGCGCAGCTCGCAAGTCAGGTCCATGTCGGCCAAATCCGCAGGAGGCTCTAGTACGAAAAACGCCCGCAACACTTGCGGCATGTGGAGCTGCGGACTGCGGCCCAAGCCCGCTGGAAGATCATCGACATTTGGCATACTGATGTCGGTTAGACCCACATGAATGACCTTCACGGATTGCTGATTCACGGTGACGATGGGTGTTAGTTTAGTGATATCGTCCCACTTCGGGTCACCGACTTTGAGTTCTGGCTGGAGCGGCTTGGCGAAGTCGATGGTCATCAGTACCTGGCTTGGTTTTTGCACGGGGTTTCCTGATCGAGTCGCGCGGACCGCAAACAATCCAGACGGTGTCGGATCGCGCAGCCAGCGGAGACGATAGTGAAAGCGCGCGGCTTTTCCGATCTCTAACATCGGCTGCGGCTCCCACCCGAGAATGACGTTATCGTTGGTTTCATCGATCGTCGGCATCTCGATCAAGTGAAGTTTACCAAAATCAAATCCTTCTAACGGCTCCACCCGCACACTCGGTCGGTTGTGGTAGCCCGCCTCGGTGTCCTGATAGGAGGAGAATGATCGGTCGCGCTGCACGAGTGCCCACGAGCGCGGTTTTTCCAGCATAAATACACAATGCCGGAACTGGTCCTTGGTATGCTCTAACGGGCGATAGTGAAGATTTCCGCTGCCGAGTTCCATCAGCAGGCCGTCGCTGTCATGCACCTCCGGGCGGAAATCGTAAGGTTTGGGATGCGTGCCCTCGCCGAACCAAAACATGCTAGAAAACGGCGCGATGGCGAGCTGAGTCACCGGTCGGCGGAGGGTAATTTCCGCGACCACATCCATCACGGTCTCTAGTCCGGGAGTGATGGTGAATTGATAAGCACCGGTCACGCTCTCGCCTGTTAGCAGTGCGCTCACGGTCATCGTCTTCGAATCTTTTTCGGGCCTTTCCAGATAGAATTCTGAAAAATCAGGGAACTCCTCCGGCACACCTGGCAGGCCGCTGTTGATCGATAGCCCGCGCGCCGAGAGTCCGTAGGGAGCGTCCTTCGGGATCGCCCGGAAGTAGCTTGCTCCCATGAATACTAGAAACTCATCCATGTATTCCGGCTTGTTCAAATGGGTGCGTGCCCGCCACCCTGCATAGCCGGGAGGAGGCTTGGTTCCGGCAGGTACTTTGAGCTTTTCATATAGAAAAAGGCTCTGGTCAAACTTGAGCGGGCGAGAGTTTCCAGCAATCACCTCGTGGATGGCCACAGTCTTTTTGGTGGTCCATCCCGGGTGAAAGTAATCTATCGAAAACGGCCCCTTCTCCGCCGCCCACAGGCCGGAATCCATCTTGAATCGGATCAGGCGATGCTCGTCGTAAGTTAGATTTTTCCAGAAATCGGCGAGTTCCTGCTTCGGCTCGGCATAGGGAGCCGCCGCCAGTTTCCGGGCCTTCGCGCAGAGTGAATCGAACGAAAATTCCTCCGCAGTGGCCAGCCCGACCGAGCAGACGAAAAGCAGGCAACTGGAGAATGGGCGCAGGCGAGGAAATTGCATCACGGAGCCATGGCAGACATCCGCCAGCTTGGCAATAGCGTCACGGGTCGCTGGATTTTCACTCCGCCCGTCCGCTAAATGGCGCGAGGAAACGCTGCCAGTCCCGGATGCCGTGCAGGTTCTTGATTAGAATCGTAGCGGGCAATGCACGAGGTATGGCCGGTTTCTGTTGCAACCGCAGACCCGCCTCTTGTGGCAAGCGGTCGGCCTTCTTCTCATTCACTAACCGATGCGATAGCACGCAATTTTCCCACGACGATGCCCCGCCCCGCGAACGCGGCACGACGTGATCGATGTTGCCTTCGCCGGGCTTGAGCAGCCGACCCGTGTATTGGCAAATGCCACCGTCGCGTTCCCAAATCCCGCGCGCCCCGAAGCGCGGACGACACAGCGGAATCTTCGAGTAGTTAGAAGCGACGATCACCGTCGGCACCCGCACAGGTCCGCGCGGCGTGTTCACCACATGATCCTCCTCGCGGATCGTCAGCTTGAGCCAGGCATCCCATTTCAGCGGGGAAATCGAGTCATTGCCCTGCACGTCGAGTCCGTTAGCCGCGCCGGTCGCCATCATGCAGAACGCCTCGGCAGGCGTCTTCACATGAATGGCCTGCCAGTTGCGGTTGAGCACAAGCACGGTGGTTTTATGGAGGATGGATTTCATGATGATTATAGAGATCGGTCGGATCTGACGGATCTGTCAGATTCTTCATCTCCTCTTTTCTGCTGTCTTTTCTAATCTTCCGCCCGTTCGCCAGGTGGACACATTTTCACAAGTTTAGGATCAAACCGACCGAGCACTTCGACCAGATCGGACTGCGCGGCCATGACGGTGTGGATGTCTTTGTAAACACCCGGCACCTCGTCCAGACCGGCAGATAGAAGTTCCACACCGCGTTCTGCGAGGAGCTTCTTGGTGCCGCTCCAAGTGAATGATTGGAGCGCCTTGGTCCGGCTCATCACGCGGCCCGCGCCGTGTGATGCGCTGTTAAGCGACTCGGGTTGCCCCTTGCCGCGCACGACGAATCCGGGTGATGCCATCGAGCCGGGGATGATTCCTAACACACCTTTACCCGCTGGCGTCGCGCCCTTGCGGTGCACAATCAATTCGCGGTTTTTCCCGTTTACGAAATGCCGTTCCTTCCAGGCGAAGTTATGGTGATTTTCAATGTCAAGCATGACGCTCGCACCAAGCTTTTTCGCGATATGCTTATGAATAAGCTCATGGTTCGCGGCGGCATAGCGGCCCATCAAGTTCATGGCATTCCAGTATTCGTTACCATCCTCCTCATTGAGCGTGAGCCATGCCAAGTGTTTGAGTTCCTTTGGCAAATTCGAGCGGCGGGCCATTGCGAGTTTGCTATAGGTATCGCAAACCTGCGCTCCGGTTCCGCGTGATCCCGAGTGACTAAGCAATGCTAGATATTCACCACATGGTAAACCCAGTTCATCACTCGTCACCGCGAACGCGCCGAACTCCACGAAATGATTTCCGCTGCCGCTTGTCCCGAGCTGGCTCCACGCTTTGTCGCGGAGACGCCGGGTCACGGGCGAAACTGTCCAGTCGTCGTCCATCACATCGTGATCGCGGCGATCCTTAAAGCTACATCCGATTCCGAAACGGGTTTCGCTCTCGATGATGTTAGCTAACCGGTCGCGTTGACCGGCGATGACATTCGCCTTTCGATCATAAACCGTGAGTTTCATTCGGCAGGCGATATCAACACCGACGGCATAAGGAATCACGGCATTTTCGGTGGCAAGAACGCCACCGATCGGCAAGCCATAGCCCGGGTGGGCATCCGCCATCAGCGCTCCCGCCACGGCGACGGGTAAGGCACAGGCATTCGCCATTTGCCTCACGGCATCGGCCTCCAAGTCATCGCCCCACTGCCGCCACTGCGCGAGTTCCGCCCGCGGCGTGAAGGCCGGACGATAGATAGCGCGGGCCAGCGGCGCACGCAGCGGATCTTCGAAAAACGCCGCAGGATCGGCGACGATTTGGAAGATTTCCTCGCCCAGTCGCGCACCTTCGTTTCCAGCGGCGATGTAGCGTTGGATAAATTCGTGCGCGTGTTGGATCGGCTCGCCCGCAGGCACGCCGAGGAAGATTAGGTCTTTGGTGTTCATGGTAACTATAGAAATGGAATGATAAGTACAATCTTGCCAGCGATGTTTGTTTTCAAACTATAAGTGAGTGACCCCGCTGGGATGTGCGCCCTGCTCGTCCGGTTAAAAGCCGGATGCTTCGCGGCCTAAGCTTGGGGTCCGAAATGTGGGGAAAGCGGCCGGGGGCTGGTCCGGATGCGCCGATGGGACGCAGCCGGATCAAGCTCCGGAAAAACTCTTAAATTGGCACTCCATGCCGGTGCTGCCCCGGCTTCTGCGGCGTGAAAGGCCGCTATGCTAGCTGATACATCAATGGAGCTTTATGGAAAATGGCGGCTGCGTCCGGCATCGCACCGGACTCTCCTCGTCTTCAGCGAGGCGCTAATCTATCTCAGCTACACAGCCGTGGTTCCTACGCGGGGGATCGCGCCGCGGTCTTCCGCTTATCGGGCGGATGCTCTACTATTGAGCTACGGAGGATTTGGGCAAAGTTGCTGGCGCGTCTCGCGCCAGTCACGTTCATGAAAAAATAATTGCGGAGGCCGGATTCGAACCGGCGATACGCGGCGTATGAAACCGCTGCCTTACCACTTGGCTACTCCGCTGTTGGTGGGAAAAATGGGCGACTGGAGCGCTGGCTTTAGCCGGCGTGTAAATGGTACTCGCCGACTAAAGTCAGCGCTCCATTCGCGAAAAAATGAAAACAAACACCGCTGCCAGTCCGGTGATGGACTCGCACCCGCAGGAAAATTTCTCGGCGGATCTTTCGGTGTTTCAGGCACACCTCCCATGGCATAACTCTACATAAATAAAGTCATGCCGAAGCCTCTCGTTGGTATATCTTTCAGGGCGGAAAATCGGGACAATAAGGGTCCATCAGCGAGTCATATATGATGAAATGCGTGGTAGAGGATTTGCGACTGACAACCGTCTTTGCGGTTGATCACTCATCGTTCGTCTTATTTAGGATTATGGCCGATTGCGCCTGGATTCAGTTTTAGTAGTAGATCATATTAATAGAATGGTTTGGTTTAAAATGTGGCGACATCACTGAAGCCCATAAAATCATTGAGAAAACTCAAGAAAACAAAAACCCCGCCGGCTACAGAAGCGGGCGGGGTTCTCGAAAAAATCGAATGATCTGAATCAGATCGTGAACTACCTGCCTGCCTCCTTGGTGAGAAGCTCGTTTGCAAAGTCTTGTTTGGAGGAGCCGGTCCCGGAATTAAGACTATATCGGCTCTTCTCAAGCTGTTCCTTACATACGCACATCCCCATGCAGGGCGACCACTGGGTCGGCTGTATCGCGTGGGGATGGAGTGTAGTTGAGGACATAACTTGCTGAAGATTCAAAGCGAATAATTAATAGATACTCAAACGTCAATATAATAATTAAAGAAATTGATTTTACTAACTAATAGATGGTTTTGAATTAATAGAAGTAAGATCGCTTCCAAAATTCACGCGAACCAATCTCTTGTTCTTCGTGGTGAAGGCTGAACTAACAAGAAAGCTTCGCGCAGACCATACAGTGCATTGCAGGTAAGTCGGAGCTGCCGGTTCCCGCGCTTGGCCTCACTAAACCCAATCGCGAGTGTCCGCGCTCTAATCAGCGCCGTCGTTTGCTCCAATAGCCGGGTCCTCTGCTGCCATGGGCAATGGCGACGATCTAATTCCAAGCGCCAAGCCGCCTCCGCATCTTTGTCCGGCAACGGATCAAGCGAACGAATGAGGAAATGCGCCAATTCTCCGCGTTCGGCCGCGTTGAGTTTCGTTAATTCTGTCCGGAGTTTTTCTACTACTACAGTCATGCCGTAACCATGATCAAAGCAGTCAGCTAGTCAAACCGGGGCTGACGTGTCTTAGATGTGTTTCCCGTGGTTGACCCCACCGGACCGCATTGCTAGCGTCCGCGCCCCGTCATGAGCGCTGCCCCGAATTACAAAGACACCCTGACCCTTCCGCAAACGAACTTCCCGATGCGGGGCGATCTTGTGCAGAACGAACCCGGTCGCCTTGAGCGTTGGGAAAGCGAAGGTCTTTATGAGAAAATTCTCGCCCGCCGCCGGGCGCAGAACGCTCCAGAATTCATTCTCCACGACGGTCCACCGTTCGCGAATGGCGATGTCCATATGGGCACCGCACTGAACAAGCTGCTCAAGGATCTGGTCGTGAAATCGAAGACGATGGCCGGTTTCGCCGCGCCGTTTGTGCCGGGTTGGGACTGCCACGGGCTGCCGATCGAGTTCAAGGTGGTGAAGGAAACTGCTGGGCTAGAGCCTGCGGAAATCCGCCGCCGTTGCACTGAGTTTGCCCTGAAATACATCGACATCCAGCGCGGCTCGTTCCGCAGGCTTGGGGTTTTCGGCGATTGGAATAGTCCTTATCTAACGATGGACCCCGGCTACGAGGCTAACATCTTGCGGGTCTTCGCGAAGCTGGTGGAGAACGGTTCGATCTATCAAGCGAAGAAGCCGGTCCAGTGGTCTTACGGTGCGCAGACCGCTTTAGCAGAGGCCGAAGTCGAATACGCGGACAAGGAAAGCCCGGCCATTTTCGTGAAGTTTCCACTCGTTTCCGGTGAGCTGGCTGGCACCGCGTCGATGGTCATTTGGACCACCACCCCGTGGACGCTGCCGGCGAATCTCGGCATCGCCGTGCATCCAGAATTTACCTACGTCGTCGGGAAATTCATCAAGGACGATGTGGTCGAAACATTTGTGATCGTTAGGGAGCTGCTCGGTGCTTTCACGGAAAAAACCGGCTATGCGCTGGCCGAAACGCTCAAGGAAAGCAAAGGCAAAGAGTTCGAAGGCTTCGAGGCCGGGCATCCATTCCTCGACCGCACGTCCAAGCTCATCCTCGCGAATTTCGTCACCACCGAGACCGGCACCGGTGCGGTCCACATCGCTCCGGGTCACGGCGCGGACGACTATGCGGCCGGCCAACAGAACAGCCTCGCCGTGCTATCACCTGTCGATGACTCCGGGAAATTTACCGCAGAAGTCGGCCTCGACGAACTGGTAGGCGTGCATGTTTTCAAGTCCAACAGCCGCATCATCGAGATCCTCGCCGAGAGCGGCCATCTGCTAGGGCAAGAGGTTTACAAGCATTCCTACCCGCATTGCTGGCGCTCAAAAACGCCGATCATTTTCCGCGCCGTCGAGCAGTTCTTCATCTCGCTCGACACGCTGCGTGGCCAAGCGCTCACGGAAATCGACAAGGTCGAGTGGCTGCCGTCGTGGGGGCGCAATCGCATCTACGGCACCGTCGAGTCCCGCCCGGATTGGTGCATCTCGCGGCAACGGACTTGGGGGGTACCGCTGCCGGTTTTCTTCAGCGAAACAGGGGAAGCGATCATCTCGTCGGAACTCGCGCTCAAGGTCGCCGACCTTGTCGAAAGGGAGGGCACTAACATTTGGTTTGAAAAAACCGATGCGGAACTCGCCACGTTGTTAGGCTTACCCGCCGGGGTGAAAAAATGCCGCGACACGCTGGATGTCTGGATCGACTCCGGCTGCTCGCACGCTGCTGTGTTAGACGCGCATCCGCAACTCCATTGCCCGGCCGATCTCTATCTGGAAGCCACCGACCAACACCGCGGGTGGTTCCAGAGTTCGCTCATGCTCAGCACCGGCTATCGTGGATATGCGCCGTATAAAACGGTGATGACTCACGGCTTCGTCGTCGATAAGGACAAGAAGAAGCTCGCGAAGTCCGATGCCGGGAAAGCCGGCAAGCCGACCGATGCCGCGTATTTCTACAACCAATACGGAGCGGATATCGTCCGCCTGTGGGTATCGTCCGTGGACTGGCAAAACGAAGTTCCCTTCGGCGAGGATCTCTTCAAGCAAGTCGCCGAGCCGTACCGGCGCTTGCGCAATACGCTGCGCATCCTGCTAGGAAATCTCGATGGTTTTAAACCCGTCGGAAATCCCGACTACACGTTGCTAGACCGCTGGATTCTCGAGCGGCTCCACGAAGTTGTTAGTGAATGCCGCAAAGCCTACGAAGCCTACGAATTCCGCAAGGTCTTCAACGCGCTCAACAACTTCTGCACCCACGATCTATCCGCCATCTACATTGATGCGACGAAGGACCGGATGTATTGCGATGCCGCAGATTCCCCGCGCCGCAGTGCTTCGCAAGCGGCCATGCATGAGGTTTTCACCGGCATCGCCAAGTTGTTAGCGCCGATCCTTGCATTCACGGCGGACGAAGCTTGGGAGCACGCGGCATTCACCACCGGCACCGTGCATGAGCAGGATTTCCCCGAGGCAAATCCCGCATTTGAACCCGGCGAGGCGACGAAGCAAGTGAGCCGACTTTTCGAAATTAAATACGCCATCCAGACCGCCATCGAAGGTCGCATCCAGGCGAAGGAGTTCACTCGCAACAACGAGGCGGATGTCGCTCTAACGATTCCCGTCGCCGATGCCGCGTTGTTGGAAATGCTCAATGACCGCGACTTCGCCACCGAGTTCTTCATCATCGCCGGTCTAACCGCCACCGTGGGTGACGAGCTGACAGCCACCGCCCGCAAGACGGAACTAAGCCTATGCCCGCGCTGCCGGAAGTATGAGCCGCTGCTAGAGAGTGAGCTGTGTGGACGTTGTGCGGAGGTTATTGGTTAAATGTTATTCGTTAAAAAGGGAAAGACCGGAATCCGCCCTCTTCCCCAATAACCTTTAACCCATAACTTCTAACTTTCCCGACCCTCATGAATATCAAGCACCTTCTTCTCTTCCTCACGCTCCCACTTTACCTGCTCGACCAGGCCACCAAGTTCTGGACTGTGGGGAGATTCCCGCCGCCGTGGTCGCCTGAAAAGTTTGAAATCCCAGTCGTCGAAAATTTCTTCCACCTCGTCCGCGTCCACAACCAAGGAGTCGCCTTCGGCTTCGGCAATGGCACCGCATGGGCTCCCATCGTGTTCTTGTTCGTGCCGGTTCTGGCGCTGACGCTGATCCGCATTTTTTGGAAAAAGGGCGTTTTCAATCACCCACTCTCGAAGGTCGCCGTCGCGCTGTTATTGTGCGGGATTTTTGGAAATCTAACTGACCGGCTGGTCCAAGGTTTCCTGCTCGACGAGTTCAAGTCCGCAAGTGTCTGGCATCGTCTAGCAGAAGGTTACGTTGTCGATTTCATCGCGTTCAAGCTGCCGCTCTACGACAAACTCGTCCCTAGCAGCGGGGGTTGGTGGCCGGCCTTCAACGTCGCGGACTCGTGCATCTGCGTCGCCGCGGTTCTGTTATTCAGCGGTGGCCTGCGCGATGAGCAACTCGCGAAGAAGCAGGTGAAAGCTTGAGCGGAGTGATGAAGACCGGCTGAGACAGCCGGGACACTTTTTCAAAAATCTTCGCTACGTTTTTGCCGACCATTTGGTGGCCAACTACTAAATGTATCATAGTTTTCGGATTGACGCTACCACATGCATGAGTAGGCTGCGCGACGTTGCTACTCATAACCCTCCATGCGTTGCGTCCAATGTGGTTCTCTCAAAGACAAAGTCCTCGATTCCCGATCATCGAAGGACGGCACCACCATCCGTCGCCGGCGCGAGTGTTTGAAGTGCAACTACCGCTACACGACTTACGAGCAGATCGAGCGCACCGAGCTGCGGGTGGTGAAGCGGGATGGCACGCGCGAGTCACTCAACCGCGAGAAGTTGATGAGCGGTCTAATCAAAGCCTGCGAGAAACGCCCCGTCCCAATGGACCGGCTGGACCGGGCGGTGGAGGAAATTCTAACCGACCTGCACAAAGACCATCTCAGCGAGGTGCCGTCCGCCAACATCGGCGGCAAGGTGATGGACAAGCTCTATCAGATAGATCCGGTCGCCTACGTCCGCTACGTTTCGGTTTACCGCCAGTTCGAGGACGTCAACGAGTTCATCGCGGAAATCCAATCACTGTCACGCCGCGCGGCCCGCGATCCATTCCAGCGGCGCTTGTTCAAGGACTAACGGAAATCCCCTTTCTCTGACTCCCCCTAACTCTCACCCACTTTTCTTTTTCCCCTCCCCAAAGTCACCGCAGTGATCGCACTTATCAGCAATCGACCCGCCCTTCAAATCGGACGCTATCAAGTGATCGAGTACGACACCGCGTGGCTAGACGACGCCTTGCGGCGGGCAGCCGTGGCGGCGGATCACGAGGATTTCCCATTCGTTGAGGACATCCGAAGTGGCGTGGTCCAGTATTTGGAAACCAAGTGTCCGCTCAAGCTGTTGCACCTGGAAGATTTGTTCGATCGGATGCGGAAGATGTTAGTGAAGATCGGTTGTGAGCGCATTGCCGAGAAGCTCGAGCCGCTTGCGCCGCCGGTCACCGTCTCGCTGGTTAGGGCGGCGATGGAATCGGGAAATGGCTTCGAGCTTGGTTTTTTCGAAACGCTGCGCACTGAGCTAAATGAACTCCGCGCCGCCGGTGCCGAGGAGATTCGTTTCACCGGCCTGCGCGAGAGCGCGATGCTCCTGCGCGGTGCCTCCAAGTGGAACAAACATTGCGAGGCGCTGCTCGGAGAAATCCGCGCGTTTCTAACCGCGTGGGATCGCGACCAACCGAAGACCGACCGCCAACTGCGGGTGTGTGTGGAGAGTGAGAGTTGAGGTGGTCTAGGTGGTAAGGTTCAATCCACAATTTCGCGGACTGTCCGTCTGAACCACGGAGCTCGTGCTAACTGGTCTCGGGAAAGATTGAATCGAGCCAGAAAATCCTGTGGCATTCGCTGCATCGGAATGACCGGATAACAAATCTCAAAATCTTGCGATTGGTGGGCTTCACGGATCTTAGCGGG
>JAYTEI010000229.1:0-3319 GCA_043735445.1 Akkermansiaceae bacterium
TGTCGCCTTCGTCTACTTCGTGGGAGAGGAGAATTTCAGGTGTATCCGGGGTCGCTGACCCCGGAGTGGACGATGAACCGGGGTCAGCGACCCCGGCTACAACCACGCGAATGATTCCTTCTCCCGGCGCCACGAAGGTCTTATTGTGCGAGCCGTATTCCTCGGCGGCCTGCGCCATGAGGCCGACGTTGGGGACGGTGCCCATGGTCTTGGGATCGAAGGCGCCGTGCTGTTTGCAGAAGGCGATGGTGGTCTGATAGACGCCGGCGTAGCTGCTGTCTGGGATGACGGCGAGGGTGTCTTGGAGGTTGCCTTGGGCGTCCCACATTTTTCCGGAGGAGCGGATCATGGCGGGCATCGAGGCATCGACGATGACGTCGCTGGGGACGTGGAGGTTGGTGATGCCCTTGTCGGAATTGACCATCGCGAGCGCCGGGCCGTTAGCATAAGCGGCTTGGATGTCGGCTTCGATCGCGGCCTTCTCGGCGGCTGGCAAGGTTTCTATTTTACTCACCAAATCGCCGAAGCCGTTTTTTAAATCGACGCCGAGTGCGGCGAAGGTGGCGGCGTGTTTCGCTAGCAGATCTTGGAAGAAGACCTCCACGGCGTGGCCGAAAATGATCGGGTCGGAGACCTTCATCATGGTGGCTTTCAAATGCAGGGAAAGCAGGACGCCGTCGTGCTTCGCCTTGGCGAGTTGCTGTTCGAGGAAGCTGACGAGCGCCCTCTTGCTGAGGACGGTGGCGTCGATGATTTCGCCGGGCAGCAGCGCGATATTCTCCTTGAGAACGGTGGTGGTGCCGGCGCTGGTGATGAACTCGATCTTGGTGGTGGTGGCCTCGCTAACAGTCACGGATTTCTCATTCGAGTAGAAATCGTTGCCGCTCATGGTGCCGACGCTGGTCTTGGAATCGGCGGACCAAGCCCCCATCGAGTGCGGGTTCTTGCGGGCGTATTCCTTGACGGCTTTGGGCGCACGGCGGTCGGAATTTCCTTCGCGGAGGACTGGGTTCACGGCGCTGCCTTTGATCTTGTCGTAGCGGGCGCGGGCGTCTTTCTCCGCGTCGGTCTGCGGCTCGGCGGGGAAGTTAGGGATGTCATAGCCCTTGGCCTGAAGCTCGGCGATGGCCTCCTTGAGTTGGGGGACGGAAGCGCTGATGTTAGGAAGCTTGATGATGTTCGCATCCGGTTGGGTGGCGAGCTTGCCTAGCTCGATCAGAGCGTCGGACACTTTCTGAGCTGCGGTGAGATTTTCAGGAAATTTAGCGAGAATCCGGCCTGCCAGTGAGATGTCCCGAGTTTCCACCGCGATGCCGGAATGCTTGGTAAATGCTTTGACGATTGGCAGCAGTGAATAGGTCGCGAGGGCAGGTGCTTCGTCGGTCTTCGTGTAAATGATGGTGGGGATCTCGGACATAAGTTAGGCGGTTTGAAACTGGGAGCGGTGGTTTAGGGCAATGGTCTGCGGCGGTCAAAAGCAATTGCTCCGCCAATTGATTTGGAATTTCACGGTCTCCAATCCGCCTGCGGAATGCGGCTGTGAATAACTTGGTAGGAATCTTAGAAACCGGCCCGTCCCGCCATGCTGCGGGGTTTCCGGGATGCGTCACTGGGGAGTTAGGCCGTTGAGGGCGGCGACGCTTGCGCAACGAGTTATTACCAATATTTCAGCAGCTTCAAACGGGTGATCGAAAGTCAAGGTGTTAAAGGTGAGCGTGATAGGTGGTTGCAAAGCGGTTGCTCGCGTTTGTTGCCAAGTTGTTCACAAGCCGGGAACGCGCTGATGCCGACCCAATGAAGCAATCGACGGCGGATGGGAAATCCATCACGCCAACGAAATTTACTTAAGGTATCCGATGTGAACAACTTGGGAGGATCTCATTTTTAAGCGCGTCGAAACCCCATGAAATCAACGAATCGTGAGACTGGTTGAAAAAATTATCGAACGTTTAGAGGGAAGGTGTTTCGCGAGATTGGAGGACTTTCACAACGAATGGGCAAGCATCTGCTTCTGGCGAATTGTTTGCGCTTTACGGTTGGCCGCGATCCCTTCAGACAAGTGGCCCCGCAGCACAAAATCGGTGCGGGGTAATTGTTTAAATCCTTCCTAACATCCACTCATGGACATCCAAATCGCTACTCTCTGTGACTTCGCCGCCGACTACAATGGCAAGCTCGTCATCTCCGGAACCTTCGACACCCTCGCGGCCCGCGCCGTGCCAGTGGTCCACCCGTCATGCGCCCTCGCGATGCGGTTTTGCTTCACCCCGGAAGATGCCGGCCGTCACAAGCTGTCGATCAACATCATCAACGAAGACGGTGCCTCGCTCGACCCTAACAATATGCCGATCGAGCCCGAGTTCGAAGTGCAACTGCCGAAAAACGTGCCGTTCCTCACTCGCAACATCGTGATGAATCTCCAAGGCCTGCGCTTCGAGGAAGCCGGCATTTACTCGATCGACATCGGCTGCGACGGCGAAATCCTCGTCCGCCTGCCACTGCGGATCGTCCAGGTGACCCAAGGGCCTAACGGCGAATCTCAGATGGCGTAATCTAATGGCAGGGTGTAACACTGCGCCATGCCTGATCCCGCCTCATTCTCTTGTGCCCTCGTCACCGGTGCCTCTTCCGGGTTAGGCGAGGAGTTCGCGCTGCAAATCGCGCCGCGCGTCGGCAAGCTCGTCTTGGTGGCGCGTCGCGAGTCACTGCTGCAAAAACTAGCAGAACAGATCCGCACGGAATTCCCGCATGTCGCCGTGGCGGTGTTTGCCGTGGATTTGCAGCGCTCATCCGAGCGTGAGGAACTCGTCAAAACGTTAGCTGCTAGAGGGTTTCTCCCCGATCTGTTGGTGAACAACGCGGGCCTCGGCGACTACGGAGAATTTGCCACCGCCGAGTGGGGAAAAATCCAGGCGATGCTGGATGTAAACATTGAGGCACTCACCCATCTCAGCCACTTGCTGGTGCCGGAAATGATCCGGCGCGGCAGCGGGGCGATCATTCATTTGAGCTCACTGGCCAGCGTGATTCCGATTCCCGATTTCGCGGTGTATGCCGCGACGAAAGCCTACGTCAGCAGCTTTTCCGAAGCCCTGCGGATCGAACTCAAGGAGCACCGGATCCGGGTGCTAGCAGTTTGCCCCGGGCCGGTGCGGACGGAGTTCGGAAGTGTTTCGCGCCGTTCTCCCGACTCGCCGGGGATGCCGTCCAAGAAGTCGTTTTACGTGCCCAAGGAACAAGTCGTCGCCGAGGCGCTAACGGCGTTGGACCGCAACTCAGCGCGCGTCTATCCGGGCTTGAAAACGGCGGCCGCTGCACT
>JAYTEI010000230.1:0-3316 GCA_043735445.1 Akkermansiaceae bacterium
TTCGACATGCCGCTGAACTCCAGCCCGCCCGTCATCACCCGCGCCGCGTTCGAGGAAAAGCGCCGCATCGGCGAAGCAAAGTCCTGCCTCGACTTCGCGTTGTGGGCCGGCCTAACACCCGATTCGCTCGACCACATGGCAGCCATGGCCGCCGCCGGTGCCATCGGCTTCAAAGCCTTCATGTGTCCGTCCGGCCTCGACGAATTTCAATCGGCCAATCCTTCCACACTCCGCAAAGGCATGGAAATCGCCGCCTGCGCCGGTCTCCCCGTCGCCGTCCACGCCGAGGATCCGGAAGTGATCCGCCGCCACCAACTCGCGAATCCACCTGCCGGAACCGACATGCGGGCGTGGCTCGATTCCCGCCCGATCCAGGCCGAGCTTGCCGCCATCCAAATCGCCATCGACCTCGCCGGCGAAACCGGCTGCGACCTCCACATCGTCCACGTCACCTGCCCGCAAGGCATCGAACTCGTCACTGAAGCCAAGGCGTGCGGCGTGCGCGTCACCGCCGAGACCTGCCCCCACTATCTGCTGCTAGACGACACCGCCGCCATCGCCATCGGCCCCGCCGCGAAGTGTGCGCCACCGTTGCGCTCTGCCGGAAATGTGGCTGCCCTGTGGCGTCAGCTCAGCCACATCGACACCATCGGCTCCGACCACTCGCCGTCGCCTCCCGAGCTCAAACAAGGCGACGACATTTTCGCGATGTGGGGCGGCATCGCCGGCATCCAACACGGCTTGCCGCTTCTGTTAAGCCACGGTCTCAACCTCACCCCTCAGCTCTCCTCAAACGTCGCCACCCGCTTCCGCCTTCCCGACAAAGGTTCCCTAACACCCGGCCACGATGCCGACTTCATCGTTGTCGAAAAAAGGCCATTCACCATCACCCGCGACAGCCTCATCACCCGCCACCCGATTTCCCCCTACATCGGCCTGTCCACCGCCTTCACCGTCGCCGCCACCTATCTCCGCGGCCAGCCGGTAAACTCTCTGACCCGCGGGAAATTCCTCGCGCCCGCACCATCCGCATAAGAAAGTGTCCCGGCTGTCTCAGCCGGGTGCAGAGCCCCTGAATCCGGCTGAGACAGCCGGGACACAATCCAAATCCCATCTCCGCCATGTCTCCCTTCGGCCACTCCCGCACCCACGTTTCCACCCGCCACGCCCTCATCGCTCCGGACGGCCACGTGCCGTCCATCTTCCCAGGTTGGGCAAACGCCACCGCCTTTGTAATGCTCTCGCCCGGGATGGGCGCGGACCTGACACAAATGCTGGTGACCTTCGGCGCCATCGGCGGCACCGCGACTTTTCCCTCCGACATTTACGAGCACGCGATCTATGTCGAAGCCGGCGAATGCAGCATCGAACTCCCGGATCAAACGATCTCCCTGAAAACCACCGGCTTCATCTTCATCCCCAGCGACACCCCGTTCACCCTCCACGGCGACGATGCCACCCGCGTCACCCTATTTCGAAAAGTCTTCGAAATGGACCCCGATCTCGAAGCACCGCCGATGATCCACGGACTTGCTTCTGACGTCCCCGGGGAACCCTTCCTCGGTAATCCCCGCGCCGTTCTTCAAACGCTGCTTCCCATCGACCCCCGCTACGATCTGGCGATGAACATCTTCACCTATCAGCCCGGAGCCACCCTGCCCTTCGTCGAGACCCACATCATGGAGCACGGCCTGCTCATGCTCGCTGGGCAAGGGATCTATCGCTTGGAGGAAAGTTACTATCCGGTCACCGCCGGCGATGCGATCTGGATGGCACCTTACTGCCCGCAGTGGTTCGTCGCCATCGGTGACGAGCCCGCCAGCTATCTCTACTACAAGGATGTCCACCGCCTGCCCTAACATCATCGTCATCAACGGCACCGCCGTGGATGTCTCTGCCGTGCCGATGCACGCCAGCATTCTGGACTTCCTCCGGTCCAGCGGCAGGACCGGCTCGAAAATCGGCTGCAATGAAGGCGACTGCGGAGCCTGCACGCTCCTCCTCGTTGAAAACGACGGCCCGCCCCGCGCGATCAACGGTTGCCTCGCACTCGTCGCCTCGCTCGTCGGCCGGGAAATCATCACCGCCGAAGGACTCTCCCAGAACAGCACCCTCCATCCCGTCCAACAGGCGATGGTCGATTGCCACGGCTCCCAATGCGGCTACTGCACCCCCGGCTTCATCTGCTCGATGGCCGAAGCCCACGCCCGCAACCTCACCGCTCACGAAGCCATCGCCGACCAACTCTGCGGCAACCTCTGCCGCTGCACCGGCTACCGCCCGATCCGCGATGCGATGTTGCAATCGCTAACGGAACCAGCACCTGTCCGCGCGGTCGCCGCTGTTCCCGCAGCCCCATCCGCAACCGGCAATTGGCACCGCCCCACCACCGTCCATGAAGCACTCACGCTCCGCGCGAAATTTCCAGAAGCTCCCTTCATCGCCGGAGCCACCGAACTCGCGGTCCTCATCAACAAACGCCACGTCCGCTACCCAGCCCTCATCGCGCTCGATGGCATCGAGTCTCTCCAACAGATTTTTAAAACTAACACTCATTGGCAAATCGGTGCCGCCGCCCCGTTCACCGACATCCAAGGAACCCTCGCCGGCGAATACCCGGCCATCGATCAAGTGATGCGCCTCTTCGCCTCGCGCCAGATCCGCCACCGCGCCACCCTCGGCGGCAATCTCGCCACTGCCTCGCCCATCGCCGACACGCCGCCGGTCCTGTTAGCTCTCGACGCCTCGGTGGTCCTCGCCTCACTAGCAGGCGAACGCACGGTTTTTCTCGCAGAGTTTTTCACCGGCTACCGCCAGACCGTCATGCGTCCCGATGAGATCATGACCGCCATCCTCCTGCCCCGGGGCTTGGCCGGTCGTTGCGAATTTTTCAAAGTCTCCAAACGCCGGGAGATGGACATTTCCACCGTTTCCGCCGCGTTCCGCATCGCCACCGACGCCGCCGGACTCGTCACCCAAGCCCGCCTCGCCTACGGCGGAGTCGCCGCCACTCCGGCCCGCGCCCACAAGACCGAAGCCGCCCTCATCGGCAAACCCCTCGCTGCCACCGATGAAATCCTCGCCCTGCTGGACTCAGAGTTCGAGCCGCTAACCGATCTCCGCGCCACCGCCACCTATCGGAAATCCCTCATCCGCGATCTCTTCCGCAAGTTCATCGCCTCTCCCGCATCCCTCTCTTCTCTCCCAATCTCAAATTTCAAATCTCAATTCTCAAATCCATCCCTCCCCCATGAAAGCGCCGTCGGCCACGTCACCGGCCAAGCCCTCTACGTCCACGACACCGCCCTCCGCCGCG
>JAYTEI010000231.1:0-7303 GCA_043735445.1 Akkermansiaceae bacterium
GAGGTGATGGTTTCCCACCTTCACCACACGGTCATTCCGATCCAGGAAGTGCGCTCGGACATTCCGATTTGGGCCTGTGACTGGATCATGTGGCAGATCAACCGGCAGGCGGCGGATCGCCCGGACTCGGCCCGCCACTCGCTCCAGGTTTTCCTGCAAAATGATAAGAATCCGGCACCCACCATGAGTCTTGGGCGGGCAACGCCAGTGGTGCCTGTCGGTCCGCGGGCGCGGTTGGTGATTCCGGGAGCGCAGCCGGTGGCGCCGAGTCGGCCGATCCTCGATCCGCGGATGGCCCCACCGGGCTACGTGCCGCCTGAGCCAATGGCGATTGTGGAGCCGGTGAAAATTCCTGACCCACCGCAGACGACCACGGCACCGCAGCCCTTGCTGCCGCCAGAGGGTTCGAAACCCAGCATTCACACAGGTTCCCACGACCTTCCTGCTGCCGTGACCACTGCCTACTCGACCCCCACGGTGCCGCCCAACCCGACGGCGAGGGTCCTTCAATCGAAGCATTTCCCGCTGCCGCAAAAGCGCAAAGTGGGCATCGGTTTTAAAATCGCGATGGCCGGCTTGGTCGTCGCCCTGATGGTGGCGGTGGGGCTATTTCTCGCGGACCAGATCAAGAAAAGCCGTGGCAGCCAGCGTCATGAAGTCCTGCTTGCCGACGCGGTGAAACCAGACGTCACCGAGATCCCGATGTCGGGAGCGGAGTTCGCCCGCTACCTCCAAGATGCAGCCGATCCGGTGTCCGACGACCAGCAGAAAGCCGTTTTCCAAGTGCTCGACAAAGCGCGGCCTAACGATGGCACCGACTTCGATGCCGCCACCGCCGAGTTTGTGACGAAAACGGGCGAGATGCTGCCGGAAGTGCGGGAAGCCCTGATCCGCGAGGTGCTAACAAGAAGAGTCAACGGCGCGATGGTGCCCGACTTGCTGGACTACGGCCGCAAAACTCCGCACGCGCCCACCGCGTTGGCGATTTTTAAAGCGATCCGGGCGTGGATTGGGGATGCTGAGTTCGAGTCGTTTTTGTCGGTCGCGCAGTTTTCTAAAAATGCCGAACTCCAACAGGCTGCGGCGGAATCTGCGATTGTGGTGCTCAAAAAATCCAGCGCCCGCGCCAAGTTGTTAGCCGTGGTCGAAGCCGCGCTGAAGGACACGACCGACACCAAGACGCGTGAACTGCTAGAGCGGATCAAGGCGGGCGGCTAAGCAGCAGAAATCACGGCGAATAGACCACCACCGGGCCAAGTCCAGCTCCTTGGACGCGCCGGAGTTTTTCCACAGCTTGCTGCATGAGCTTGGCGGCTAACAGCGCTTCATCCAGCGTGTTGAGCCGGGAAAAACTGATGCGAAGGCTGCTCTTGGCGCGGGCCTCGGGGATGCCCATCGCGAGTTGCACATGAGAGGGCCGCTGTTTACCGGTCATGCAGGCGGACCCGGCGGAACAGGCGATGCCGGCCTCATCTAGCAAAATCAATAAGCCCGCGGCGTCGCATTGGTCGAAGGAAAGGTGGCTGGTGTTAGGCAGCCGGTGGCCGAGATCGCCATTGATGGTGACTCCGGAAATTCCTGCTAGGACGGCGGCCTCGAAGGCATCGCGCATCGCTGCCAGTGGCTCCTTGGAAGCTCTCAGCATCAGGCTCGCAGCGGCCCCCATGGCTACGATGCCCGCAGTATTTTCGGTGCCGCTGCGTCGCCCGGCTTCCTGACCGCCGCCTTCTAGCAGTGGCTGGAACCGCAGTCCCTCACGCACGAAAAGTGCGCCTACGCCTTTAGGTCCGTGAAATTTGTGGGCGGAAAGGGATAATAAATCCACGCCCAGTGCGCGGACGTCGAGCGGGATTTTTCCGACCACTTGGATCGCATCTGAGTGGACCGGCAAGCCTCGCTCACGGGCCAGCTCCGCCGCTTCTTGCAAGGGCTGGATGACGCCGGTTTCGTTGTTAGCCGCCATCAAGGAAACGTAGGCCGCGCCGTTTAACGCCTGGGCAAACTGAGCCAGATCCAGCCGCCCGCCGGCGGTCACCGGGACGCGCCTGACTTCGCGTGTTAGAGTTTCCACACAGCGCAACACGGCGCTGTGCTCGATGGCGGAAACCACTGCGTTGCCCTGCGCTGTTAGCCGGTCTAGCGAGTGGAGCGCGGTGTTCACGCTCTCGGTGCCGCCGCCGGTGAAGATGATTTCCCCGGCATCCGCGCCGATTAATTCCGCCACCTGGCTGCGGGCTTGGTCGATCGCCTTGCGCGCCAATTTCGCCCCGGCATACGAGCCAGATGGATTGGCAAATCCCTCGCGCAGCCATGGCAACATCGCCTCCAGCACTTCTGGCAGAAGCGGTGTGGTCGCGTTGGCATCCAGATAAATCATGTGCCAGCATCCATTCCCGCGTGCCCGAGATCAACCCGGAAAACTAGCTCCGTTCAAACCTTCGCCGCCGCGCGTAAGTCGCTGATCAGGCCGTGGCCCCAGCGCAGCATGATGTCGCCCGCAGTGGCGGCGTGGCGGAACCACTCGAGCGCGAAGTCCCGCGAGTTTTCTAACGGCGATCCGCGCGCGACACAGAGCAACCCGGCCAGCACTAGCAGATTCGCCAGATAGATCACGACCAGCGAGAGGTAGGTGCCGTTTTCTTTTAAATCCGGTTGGTCGCGCGGGATCATCCACAAGGTCCACACCATGTGAAAGGTCCAGGTGAGACCTAACAGAGCATAGAGCGCACGATCCCATTCCGGCCCCAGCGCGGCGAAATGCCGCACCGAGCCGTAACAAATCGCCGCGACGATCGCCCAGAACGGCACGAAGTACGGGGACAGGGCGATGATCAGGTTGGTCTTGTTCGTCGTGATGTAGCCGCCGTCCGCACTGACGTGGAACTCGGTGACTTTTCCCCGATAGAGCACCACGAAGATCGCGTGCGTCAGCTCATGGCCGAGCACGTAGAGGTAGAGGAAAAACGCTTGGAACAAGCCGGACCAGAACCAGCCGATCATCAGCAACGCGCCAGTCGCAAAATACCAAAACTCCGGTGTGCGCCACGACGCGGTATCCACTGTGGCCTGTGAGAATCTTGATAGAAACGTCCACATGGTCACCCAGCAGAGCGGCAAAAGCAGCGAGGCCAGACTCCATCGCAGCAGACGCTTGGTCCACTCGGGAGTCTCAGAATGCTCGTCGCCGGCGGCGGTCGCGGTGGTCGCCCAGATGGTTTTTTTTCCGCGGTTTCCACCACGGCGGTTCGCTTGCTCGTGAGCCCGCCGATTCGCCAAGCTCAGCACTTGGGCAAATGAAACCCGCTCCCGCCGTTGATTCTTCAACGGACGCCCGGCTGACTTGGATCGGCTTTTTTTAACCATGCGGAAAACGAGCCGGACACTATTTCGCAAACCTTAACTAATCAAGAGAGATTCGTGGAGTCCGAGGGCAGCAGCAGGGGGAGGGGCTAGCCGAACGCCCGGTTATTTTAGTGGACTCGGGGTCTTGAAATAATGGTTCAAAGCCTCAATGGAGCCGTTGCCGTGAGCCGCACGCGTGATCAGACCGCCGGTGGCGGCGACCTTTTCCTTAATGGCGGCGACGGCATTCGCGGGACACGCGGTCATCCCGGCGTGGGTTGGATCGAGCATTTCAAAATCGTTGTGGCTATCGCCAATGGCGAAGCAACGGGCGGCGGTTAGGCCGTATTGGCGGGCGACTTCGCTCAAGCTGCTGCCCTTTTGAAAATCCCGGTGGCCGAAGCGCAGGTAGATCGAGTTTCGCTGCCAAGCGAGGTGCGGTTCGGCGGCGACGAGTGGCTCGATGTGATCGATAATCCATTCCATTTCCTCTTCGGACTGAGCAATGATGCCGGCGATTTCGCCGTTGATTTCCTGCCATCTCGCACCGGTGTGGGCCTCGATTTCCCGGCGCAAATGGACTAACAACTTGCTGGCGTGCTTGAACAAGCCGTGGGTTTCATTTTCGCAGCGTGTGTTCCATGGCGCACTGGGAAGCCAGCGACCGAAGGAGTTAGGCTGATAGATTTCACGTTCCCGGGCGACCACCCAGTCGGGCAGAAACGGGAACCGACTCTCGACGAAGCCCTCGACCATTTGCGCCATTGAGCGTCCGGTGTTGATGCCCCAGACCACGCCTTGCTCGTCGCGGAGCTTGCGGATGAGATCAAAAAACGCCCGCGGCACTGGTGGATTTTCTGCGGGATCGTGCAAGGTGCCGTCGAAGTCGAATGAGAGAATGGCGGATGGCGTGGGCGGGGCGGGAAGAGTCGTCATGGGGCGGGCAAATCAGGAAAGTCTTGGCGCGAGACTACTCACAAAGCACCCGAATGCGAACCCAAGATGGGTGGTGATTCCGGTCCCGTAGTTTTTTTGCTGCTCACCGATTGCGAGCATCCGGGCCATCCGCGCATTGGCCCGCGCCCCCGACATGGCACGGCTCTGTCCTGAGGACCGCCGCGAAATGCAGTCATCGGAAAAGCCGCTCAAGCTTTTTTCACCTCGACCCACTGCTTGGACTTGGCGGATTCTAACACGGCATCACAGACATACTGAGTGCCCAGCGCGTGGCGGAAGTCCGGGTAGCGTTTCTCCGCGCTTGGGTCATCTAACGATTTGAAAAACTCGGCCAGCGCGTGGGTGAATGAATGTTCGTAGCCGAGGCATAGGCCCGGAACCCACCAGTTTCCGGCGTAGGGGTGATCACCGTCGGTGCAGTGGATGCTGCTCCAGCCGCGGCGGTCGCCGGGGACGCCATGGTCGAAATAGGCGAGCTTGTTGAGGTCGTGAAGATCCCACGACAGGGATTTTTTCTCACCGTTGATTTCGAAGGTGTAGAGCGCCTTGTGGCCGCGGGCGTAGCGGGTGGACTCGAAAATCGCAAGCGAGCCATTTTCAAAACGCGCGAGGAAGGCGCAGGCGTCGTCGATGGTGACGGCCTGTTTCTCACCGGTCTCGGTGTGGACGCGCTCCTTGATGAAGGTCTCGGTCATCGCACTAACGGAAACAATTTCGCCATTGATCCAGCGCGCGGTGTCGATGCAGTGAGCTAACAAATCGCCGGTCACGCCGGAGCCTGCGGCGGCAGCATCGAGCCGCCAGAGTCCGGCACCGCCTTGCGGGAGTTCTTCGGAGATGGTCCAGTCTTGGAGGAAATTCGCGCGGTAGTGGAAGATGCGGCCGAGTTCACCAGCATCGACGATGTTCTTCGCATGGGTGACGGCGGGTAGAAACCGATAGTTATACCAAACGAGGTTGGGCAGCCCGGATTTTTCGACGGCGGCGACCATGGTTTCGCCTTGCTCGCCATTGAGGGCGAGCGGTTTTTCGCAAAGGATCATCTTGCCGTTAGCGATGCACGCGAGGGCGATCTCGGCGTGGGAGTTGTTGGGCGTGCAGATGTCGATGGCGTCGATGTCGTCGCGCTTTACGAGTTCGCGCCAGTCGGTTTCGTATGAGGCATAGCCCCATTTTTCGGCGAAGGCCTTGACCTTTTCCTCGTCGCGCCCGCAGACGGCTTGGCGGACCGGGACGTGTTCGGTGTCGAAGAAATGGGCGAGTTGGGAGTAGGCATTCGAATGGGTACGGCCCATAAAGCCGTAGCCGATGAGGCCGATGCGGATTGGTTTTTTCATATGATTGGGAAAAATGGTTGAAATAGGGAATCAAGTTGTGCATCATTTGATGCATGAGAACGACCGTCACATTGGACGACGATTTGATCGCGGATGCCAGCGTCTATAGCGGCATTACGGACAAGTCCAAGCTGATCAACATGGCTTTGGATCATTACATCAAGCGGATGGCGGCTAAACGGCTGGTCGCGCTGGGCGGAACCATGTCGGATCTGGAAGTCCCGGTGCGCTATCGGATGAGGGATGATCACTCGCCCGCAAGAGAAGCTGCGCGTGCTTTGGTGGCCTTGGGCGGCACGATGCCAGATCTTGAAGATATTCCAAGGCGTCGCCCGGAACCTTCGCCGTTTGTGACTCAAAGCTCGATGGTGGCGGAGGATCCGACTGAATACAAAGCCCCCAAAATAGACCAATGAAGCCTGTCGTGGTTGATACAAATATCTGGAGTTATCACTGGCGATCGCCGAATGCCCTGTTGCTGGCAATGATGGAGGACGGGGAAATCTGGACTCATCCGGTGGTAATTGGGGAGCTGTCGATGGGAACCCTCTCGAATCGGGAGCGGACCTTGTGGGATCTAACTCGGCTCGGGAGACCACCCCTCGCGACCGATGCGGAAACGCGGCAAATGGTCGAAGGACGCCGCTTATGGGGGCGTGGCATCGGCTGGAATGACGCGAAAATTTTGGCATCGGTCGTGATTGGGAACTGCTGGCTATGGACGAACGATCGGCGGTTGGATGAAATCGCGGGCGAGATGAAGGTGGGCTGGCGGGGGTGACGTTAGAGCGCTTCGTCCACTCTGATCATCGCTTGCAGGATGTGTTGCCAAGTGTCTGGCTTTTCGAGGACCTCGTTAGAGAACATGCAGCCGTCCCAGCAAATGTGTTTCATGCCACGACTGGCGGCGTCTTTGAGCCAATAGGTGGAGGCCCGCGCCGTGTCGATTTTCCCGTTAGGATCGTCGGCAAGGCAATGGCGGCCGGTCTTGTCGTGTGAGCCGGTGCCGTGGACTGAGCCGTCGTTCTGGGCGACGTGGAAATCAATGGTCCAGGGGCGCAGGGCATCGGTCATGGTGGTGTAAGCGGCCCAGAATTCGTCCTCGGTGTAGCCTTCCTTGAGGAGGGCAGCTTCGGGCGCGTTGTAGCCTAGGAGATAGAGATAGGTGTGGGCGAGGTCCGCCTGAAAGCCGACGGTTTGCGGCATGCCGGTCGCTTCGAGGGTGTCGAGCATGGCCTTCCACGAGTGCATGCCGCCCCAGCAGATTTCGCCTTCGGCGGCGAGGCGTTCGCCGTGTTGTTCGGCAATCTTGCCAGCCTCGCGGAAGGTCTCGGCGATCTTCTTGGTGTTGGCGACAGGGTCCTTCGCCCAGTCGGTGACGGAGCTGGCGGAGTCGATGCGGATGACGCCGTATTCACGGACGCCGTGTTCGTTGAAAATCTTCGCGATGCGGCAGGCTTTCTCGACTGCGAGCACGAACTTGCCACGGGCTTCGGCATCGCCCATGGCGGCATCGCCGACGGTGCCGGGCCAGATCGGCGCGACCAGCGAACCGACCTTGAGGTTGTGACTGGCGATGAGATCTGCGATTTTCCGGATGTCGGATTCCGAGGCGTCGGGATCGGTGTGCGGGTGGAATAGGAAGTAGTCGATGCCGTCGAACTTGC
>JAYTEI010000232.1:0-16042 GCA_043735445.1 Akkermansiaceae bacterium
CGACAAGGGGCTAACGAGCCATGCCGAGAAACTCGCCTCGCTCCTGCCGGAGTTGAGGAACCAATACATGCATGGGATCTACCAGTTTCATCCCGACTATCTACATCTTGCCATCCAAGTGCGCGAAATGGCCGATACCTTGACCATGCCGCGGGTTCCGTCATGGAAGACGATTTGAGGCGCTGACTGAGGACTGGACGAAGCGGGCCGCCGATGAGAACGGTTCAGGTCTTGCCAGTCGCAAGCGGATCGCATCCAGTCCGGCCATGCGGATTTACATATTCTTCAGCGGGCTGGTGATCGTTGCGCTGGGCCTCGCGGCGATGTCGATCCTGGCCAAGCAGGACTCAGTCGGATTCCTGCAAGGAGCGCTGACCCTAGGCGGCGGAATCGTGATCTGCGGGGCGTTTTCCGTGAGGATGAAATGGCACGGGATCATCGGCGCGGGCATTTTGGCGATGCTCGGTGCGGCGCGTGGCTTGGGCAATGCACCGGGGCTGGCGAAGTTTCTAACTGGTGAGCGGCCGCGCGGATCGACGCCGGTGTTAGAAATGGGAGTGACTCTGATTTGCCTGCTGCTGCTGCTGAAAATTATTCGGGCGCTTTCGCGGGAGCGGCTGCGCCGGATGCTGGAGGCGGAGGAGCAGGAGCAGGAGTGACCGGCGGAACCACCGGCGGCCCGCTGCCAGGTGCCGGCGGAGTCGTGACTGAGGGAATCAGCAGCTTGCTGGGATCGGGAATCGGCGTCTGCACCGGCGGTATGGGTTTGGGCAGCAGGTCTTGCCATTGATGGAGCTCGTAGCCCTCGCCGAGGCCACCGATTTCTCCTAACAAATCGTGGCAACGTTGCCGCCATTTCTCGTAATCCGGCGCGGTGCGCGCAGATTCACGGCTGCCGGGAAACACCAAGTAACTGATTTTCAAATCCGACACGGGGCGGCTGTAGGAAGATGCCTTGGGATTAATTTCATGCGCCAGCCGCAGCGAACCTTCGCCGACTTTGAAAGTTGGACCGCCGTCACCGACGAGCGCCGGATAGATTTTTTCACCATAAACAACCACGGCGTAGTCGCCAGTCTTCGGGGCGAACGGGTCGTTAGACGCGAGGATATTCACGGGGATGACGATGAATGGATCATACTCGGCGATGAGGAAACTGCGGGCTTTCAAGTCGTCGATGCCGCGCTTGAGAAATTGAATGCGCTCGCGCAACCAAATTTTTCTAGCAGCGGTGGTGGTGGTGGCGGCAAGTTCCTTTTGCGCGGCGGTGACGCGTTTCTCCCAGCCGAGAACCATCGGATTGGGCACCGCCGTTTTCTTCGACCAGCCGTAGCTGGTGAACGGCTGATAGTTCGGGGAATCCACGATTTCAGCGGGCATCGTCGGTAAGCGGTCGCCGTCCGAGCCGTCGGAGACGACGTCCATTTCCGCCTGCATGAAAAACACCTTGCGGCCGTTAGAGGACTGGAGTTGGAGGATGGTTTCGCAGTCGTAGAGGTTGTGCTTGGTGAGGAGTTCGTTGAGCGAGTTCGCATCGCGGCGGACGCGGGTGGTCTTGTCGTCGTAGAGCTTGCCGAACCAGGCGGAGACGGTCGCCTTCTCGACGAGCGGCGGGAGGCCGGGAAGGATTTTCGAAAGCTCAGGGCTGGAGGACTCGAGTTCCGCTAGAGTTTTCGCAGGTGTGGGAATCCGCAGTGCTAACTGATAGCTGGCGGTGTAGCTCTTCTCGTCGATGCGTTCGCGGGAAGCGATGCCGCCTTTTTCGACTTTCACTTCGGTCTTGAAAGGGATGCCAGAGCGCAGTTTCCGGACATCAGTCACGGGGCCAAGCTCGGCGTCTGGAGGCGGCGGCGGGGTGCTTTGCTGCGTGGCAGCCGCGAGTTTCTGCTGGAGCACGGCGATTTCGCGGCGGTGTTCCTCCTCCATGGCGGCGCGGACCTGCTCCTCCGCGCGGCGGGAAATTTCACTCTCGCCAGACGAGGCCACCACCGGGCGGGGCGAGAAAACCTCCTTCAGGCCGTGCTTCACCTTGCTCAAACTTCCGCTCGCCACCAGCCCGCCAGCCATCAGCGCCAAGTAGAAAACATCCCTCCACCCGAACCACTTGTTCCCCTGCTTCCGGCGGTTTGCTGAGTCTCGTGGCCCTTCCATTGGCTGGACCCTACCGATTTCCTGCCGCCCATCAATCCCCGTCCGACAAACTTTCGTCTATTTCCTGAAAACTCGGCCATGACAAACCCGCCGCCATCCCTACAGTCCGCGCCGTGAGCTATCAGGTCTTCGCCCGGAAATATCGCCCCAAAACCTTCGACGACGTCCTCGGACAGGACCACGTCGTTAGGACCCTTCGCAATGCCATCGCCCAAAAGCGGCTGGCCCATGCCTATCTCTTCGTCGGCCCCCGTGGCACCGGCAAAACCTCCACCGCCCGCATCCTTGCGAAGGCGCTCAACTGCACCGACGGCCCGAAAATCGACTTCGATCCCGACGAGGATGTCTGCATCGAAATCGCCGAGGGCCGCTCGCTTGATGTGCTCGAAATCGACGGTGCCTCGAACAACGGCGTCGAACAAGTCCGCGACCTCCGCGAGTCCGTCCGCTTCGCCCCGACCCGCGGGCAGTTCAAAATTTTCTACATCGACGAGGTCCACATGCTCTCCAACGCGGCCTTCAACGCGCTGCTCAAGACGCTCGAAGAACCACCGCCGCATGTGAAATTCATCTTCGCCACCACCGAGGCTAACAAAATTTTACCCACCATCCTCTCCCGCTGCCAACGCTTCGACCTGCGGCCGATCCCCACGGAAACCATCGCCGCGCACCTGCTCCACATTGCGAAGGAAGAAGGCATCGCCCTCGACGAAACCGCCGCCTGGGCCATCGCCAAAGGTGCCGACGGCGGGATGCGCGACGCCCAGTCGATGCTCGACCAGCTCGTTTCCTTCTGCGGCGACACCATCAACGAGGCCAACGTCCTCGACGTCTTCGGGTTCACCTCGCGGGAAAAAGTCGCCGCCCTCACCCAAGCCCTGCTCGCCCGCAACAACCCCGCCGCCCTCTCGCTCATCCAAGTCGAAGCAGAAAGCGGCCGCGAGCTTTCCCAACTGCTCGGCGAACTCATCGGCTGCCTGCGTGCCCTGTTAGTCGCGAAACTCGACCCGTCCGCCGATGGCGAGGGCATCCCCGCGCCGCTGTGGACCGCCCTGTTAGCCGCTGCCGACGAATACGCGCCCGACCGCATCCTCGCCGCCATCGACGTCTTCGCCGAGACCGAAGGCCGGATGAAATGGGCGACTAACAAACGCCTGCATTTCGAGCTCGGCGTCATCAAAGCCATCCAGTCGCTCGGCGAAGTCCGCATCACCGACGTGATCAAAGTCCTCACCCGCGGTGCCGACTTCATCCCCACCGGAGCGCTGGCTTCAGCCGGCGAGACTCAAGCAGCAGCACCCGCGCCGGTGAAAGCGCAACTTACCCCTACCCCAGTTCAGGAAGCCCCCGAACCCATCCCCGTCGCCAGAGAATGGCATCTCGAACCCACGCCCGCCCCCCCCGCCCCCCCCGCCGCCACTACACCTCGCCCGACCGGTGGAATGTCCGCCTTCGACTCCATGATCGACGCCGCCCCGGATGTCAGCGCCCCCGCTGCCCCGGTCGAGCCGCCACCGTGGAAAAACGACAAGCCCGCCGCCGAAGCCAAAGCGCCGGAACCCATACCCGTCATCGCCGCCATCGAAGACCCCTTCCACAACGACCCCCTCATCCAAGCCGCGCTCGTGAAATTCGAAGGCAAAGTCCTCGCCTAACGGACCGCGAAATTAATTTCGCCTGCATGTTTGCACACTGGTGTCCCAAAAAAATTTCTGCTAAATAAAAACCCATGGTCAACTTTACAGAAATCGAGGCGCAAGCGATGGAACTATCCGTTTCAGATCGCGCCACGCTAGCTTCTCGCCTCCTCTGCTCATTGCCTCCCGAGCTTGACGATGACGATGAAGGAGATGCCGAGGCTTTACGCCGAGACGCCGAAATGGACGAAGATCCTTCGGCCAGCCTCACACTTGAGGAATTCAAGCGCGCTGTCGGCCGATGAGTTTGCCGCTAAGATTTAACAGTTGTCTCCCCGCTGACTTGCACAACGTCATGGCATTTTACGAAAGGGAATCGGGAGCTTCGCTAGCGAATGCTTTATATGACGAGCTGATGAAGCGAATCGCGCAAGTTCAGGAAAACCCGAAACAATTTTCGTTCTCAGTCGGTGACCGGAAGCGAGTCAAATTGGAGCGTTTTCCTTATCATTTCCTCTATCGATTCAAACCAAACTGTGTTCGCGTTCTCGTCCTCCGCCACCACAAACGAAATCCAAACTACGGCATGAGACGCCTGTAACATTTTTCATCATCAACCTAACAACCATTCTATGAACCTCCAGAAACTCATGAAACAAGCCCAGCAGATGCAAGCCGGGCTGGCCGCCAAACAAGAAGAACTTGCTATCCAAACCGTCGAGGCATCGGTCGGTGGCGGCAAGGTGCATGTCATCGCCACCTGCGCGGGTGATGTGCTTTCTATCAAGATCGACAAGTCAGTCATCGATCCCGAAGACGCGGAATTCCTCGAAGACCTCGTCCTCAAAGGCGTCCAAGAAGCCATTGCCAAAGGCAAAGAAAAGTCCGCCGCCGAGATGAAGAAACTCACCGGTGGCCTAGGCATCCCCGGCATGTGAGATTTCAAATTTGAGATTTCAAATTTCAAATTATCATCGCCCCCATGCCCTCTATCAGCCGCCGCTTCGGATGGATCTTGGTGGGGACTTCCCTGCTGTTGCACCTCTTCACGGTCTATTGTTACGCACGGCAGCCAGACCGCTTCGCGGCGTTCACGGTCATGCCCATTTGGCTGTGGGGCGCGTGCGGATTGTTGCTCTCGAGCTTGGCCTATTATTTCCTGCGTGCCTCGCTCTCGCTGGTCATCACCGCCGTCTGGACCATCACCCTGCTAGTCGGCTCGGATGAAGCCCGGGTCTTGGCAAACTTCGGCAAGCAAGCCCCGCTCCCTGGCCCGGCGGAAGCCTACGAGAGCAAGGCCGTCATCCGCGTGATCACCCTCAACACCGCGTTTTTCCAGTATGGAAATCCCGCGCAAGACCTCGCCCTGTGGCAACCCGACATCGTCCTCTTGCAGGACATTCACCCTCATCAAGTCCGGCAAATCGCGGACGTGCTTTACGGCGGGCGTGGCGATTACCGCGCCCTCCAAACCAACGGTCTCGTCACCCGCTGGAAGATCACCCAGGAAATCCGCAACCCTAACCAGCGCGACGAACAAGCAACTCTCCTCCTCCCTAACGGCGCGAAGATCGAGATCGTCAACGTCCACCTCGCCACCGCCGCCACCGATCTGCGGTTGTGGCAACGCTCCGCCTGGGTGGACCATCGCAACAACCGCGCCATCCGCCAACGCGAACTCGCACTCACCCTGCAAGTCCTCGAACAGACCAACACCCAGTTCCCTAACATCCCCACCCTCTTCGGCGGCGACTTCAACTCTCCCGCCACCGACATCGTCCACCGCCAGCTTGCCCGCGATTTCGTGGACGCCTTCTCCGCCGTCGGCACCGGCTGGGGAGACACCTTCCAACGCCGCTTCCCCATCCTGCGCATCGACCACCTCTACGCGACCCGCCATTTCACCCCGGTCCGCTGCCGCGCCGTGACCACCCGCCACAGCGACCACCGCATGGTCGTCGCGGACTTCGTGATGAAATAACAGGTCTTCTAAATCTCTTCAACATTCCATCACCCCGATTGCTATCCATAAAGAATTGAGGCAATTCTAGTTTTGGGGGGGAGTAACAACTAGTTACCCTAACAACGGTCTAAAGCCGGACGCTCATTATAGATCAGGCCAAGGATCTGCTCAATCAGCACTTCCTTGGCCTGATGAATTAACTACTTAGTTGCTAGATATAGAACTATTGTCCGATCAAGCGGAAGAAGACCTGCGGCTCAGCCCCCATGGTGGTGATATTGATACTAAACGCACCGCTTGGGACTGCGCTGGTCTGGATCGGTGCCCAGTTGATTAGGTCGATTGACTTTTCGACCCCGACGTTTCCAGCAGAACCCGCACTGCCGGTGACGCCGCCATTGAGACTGGCCTGATAGTAACCAAGGCCGGAAATGTGGAGCCGTGCCCGCGCCACTTGCTTCGGCAAGTTGAATTCTTTGCAAAACAACGGTGCCGGATCATCCAGATAGAAATCCTCCGTCTTCACCGGTTTGGCTTTACCATCATTTAACCACAGCGCCTGCCAGTCTTGCGGCGCTAACAAGCCCATTTCCCAAGTGGCCGGGCGGCTCCACGCCGTCGGATTGCCATCCTTACCCCACACCCGCACTTGCCAGTGGCACCGCATTTTTGATAGCAACGGCTGGCCACTATACTCGATTTGAAGACTCTCACTCGACACCACCTTGCCACTATCCCACAAGTCACCTTGGTCTAACTTAAGGCGATCCTCAGTGCTCGCCACCAGCACTTGATAAGCAGTCTGCCGCTGGCTTCTCACACTCGCTTCCGCCATCACCCAGCTCAGCCGTGGCTGTGCCGAGTCGATACCGAGCGGGTTTTAGCGATACTCGCAGCGCAGGTGGGTCAGTTCGGCGGACTTCGCCGTCTTACTCATGACCTCATCAAGCACCGGCAAGGCGGCATTGAATATCGCTAAATGACCTGCGGCCGTCGGGTGTTGGCCGTCACAAGTATCAAACGCGACTCGCCCGGCATCGACGAGATAGGCATTCCCATCATTGGTGGAGTTCTTATAACTTTGAAATGCAGTCTTCACTTCGTCACGCGCCCGACCGGACACTGGGACCATCACAAAAATCTTCGTACTCGGGTTGACCCGGCTGCGGAGTTTGCCGAGAGCTTGGACCACCGCCGCTGTTGTGGGTTTGCCGTTTTCACCCAGATTGACTAACACCACCTCGGGCGGTGGACTGAGTTTACCATCCACTAAGCGACTCACGGTGGATGTCCGCTGATCGATGAGTGTGTCCAGTGCTGGCATCCCAGCCATGCCGCCACCCCAGTTATAGCCGCCATAGGCAATCCGCGCCTCCTGATAGCCATAATGATTGGCAAGCAGATAACCATAACTCGCACGCCCATCCTCCGACGCCGCCCAAGCATCATCCGGCGGTCGTCCTTGACCTTTGGCAGATGCTGCGCCGTCGCCCGACATAATGGAGTCACCAATGTTTAACCAAACCTTGCCGGAGAGTTTGGATGGCATGACCGAGCCACCCGCAGCCACGCGGAAACCGGTGATTTTGAGCGCATTGGCTGGCACATCACCGGTGAAGCGATCTTCAAATGGCGACATTCCTTTGAGATAGATTTCGATCTTTGGATCGGCGAGGCCGGACGATAACATTACTTCGTTGGCATTCGCCACTAGCTGATAGGATTGCATAACTCCCCCATTGACCGACCACGCGATGATTGGAAAGCGCGTGGGAATCTTGGTAGTTATAGGATCCGTCGCCACCTGCAAGACCACCTCGCTAGTGCCTTTGAAATGAAGGGTGATGGATGCACCATTCACCGTTGAGCTAATGGAATCATCCTTGCACACCCAGTTGTAGGGAGAAAGCCCGGCCAGCACGTTGGCGTCGGTGACCGGGATGGTGGCCCCCATCAAGTTGGCACCTAGCAGCAGAGTCATTAGTAGAATTAAGAGCTGTTTCACTTGGCTTTATCTTTCGAGGAATCAATTTGAGTCGGAGGTGATTTGAGAGTCTTATCAACTTGCCCTGCTGGCAGGTCTAGGGTGGCAAGGGTGCGAATCTCTTCGAAATGGCGGCTCCATTGCTGTTCGAGTTCCTTCACTTTTCTTGGATTGCCAACTGCCAGATTATGGGTTTCCGAACGATCCCCACTGAGATCATAGAGTTCCCAAGGTTTCTGATGATCGGCGACAAGTTTCCAATCCCCGATGCGGATGGCTCGATTATCATCATGCAACCACCAGAAGAAGTCATGGGTCACCGAGCCGTCTTTGGTAAAGATAGGAACCAAGCTTTTGCCAGGACTGGGTGGCACCGGCTGACCACTCAAAGTCACCGGCCACTGGCCACCCGCGAGTTCAAGTATAGTCGGCGCGAGATCAATTAAGTGTCCCGGGTTCTGGCGGAGTTCACCATGGGCAGCGATGCCGTTAGGCCAGTGAGCGATCAGCGGAGTGGAGATTCCACCTTCATGAGTCCATGATTTATAGAGTCGGAACGGCGTGTTCGCGGCACTGGCCCAGCCCGGTCCAAGGCCGATGAATGACTTAGCAGAACCGGGAGCGGCGCTGCGGTCATTTCCATCGCCGCGAATGATTTGCTCGGCACTCGCGCCATTATCAGAAACAAATAGAATTAATGTATCATCCAAAGTTCCATTGGCCTTGAGTTGTGCGCTCACTCTGCCGATTTCTAGATCCATGCGATGAATCATCGCGGCATGAATGGCCATTTTCACGGGTTGAAACTGCCGTTGCTCGTCGCTGAGGCTGGCCCAGGGAACTGCGCGAGCCACTTCGCCCGGACTGACTTTTTCGCGAAGTATTGCTTCCGCTGGATTGTAATCCGGCCACACCGCGGGGTCGAGTGGCGGCAAGGTGCCACTGACCAAACCCATACCTAACATTCTATTAAAGCGTTCCTGCCGCAAGACATCCCATCCCGCTTTGTATCGATCCTGATAGATAGCGATATCTTCCGGCAATGCCTGCAATGGGAAGTGCGGCGCAGTGAAGGCCAAGTAGAGAAAGAACGGCTGGTTACGGTGATCTGCCTGGTGGCCGACTAACATGTCGATAGCATGTTGCGCGATGGCGGTGGTGGAATAGTAACCACTCTCCGGCTTCACGGCCGGGAGTGGCTTATCGTCCAGAGTGTGGAGTGCTGGGTTGAAATAGCGATCGTGGTCAGTGAGCGAATAGGAGTGATCAAAGCCGTTTTTCAGGGGCGCACCGTCCACATGCCATTTGCCCGAGTGATAGGAACGGTAGCCCAGCGGCCTCAGCATATCGGGTAATAACCGTGCCCACGCGGGACGAGTGCCGTTGTTGCCGCTCTGCACATTAGGCAGTGTATCACGCCGCACTTGCTGGGCGTAGTAACCAGTGAGGATAGCCGCCCGTGATGGCCAGCAGCGGGCGGTATTATAGAAGCGGTTGAATCGCAGACCACTGCCGGCCAGTCGATCCAGATTCGGCGTCTGAATCTCACTCCCATAACAACCGAGATCCGAATACCCCATATCATCGGCGACGATGATCATGACATTCGGCTTCTTCGACGATGCCTCGGCGGCAGGCGTGAAGCTGGAAATGCATCGCATAGCCGCGAGGGTGATTAAGATGGTTTTCATTAGAGTTCTTCAATGCTCGCAATGAGTCGATCCAACACCGCTTCGTCGGTCTTGGGGTTAAACATCACGGCCTTCCACGCCGGTAAAGTGACACCATGGGGCCGAAAACCAATGCTGGTGGTATAACCGAGTCGGGCGTCGAGTGCCGGGTCCATCGCTTTTTCCCGCCGCTCAAACAGCCGGTGAATTTCGCCGATGTAATGAGCATATTGATCGGGCGGTAACGTGCCCTCTTCGACTTGCCGGAAAATATCCTTGGCCTTGCGGCCTTTCGGAAACACCCACCAAACGACGCTGGGACCGATGGTGTCGAGGTTGAGCACTTTGCAATAGTCCAGCCGCTCCAGGCGTTGTTTAAGCTTCCACGCAATTTCTAACGAGCGCGCAATCATCATCTGCCAGCCGGTGAGGCCAATGGCATTGAGGGACGCCATCACGGTGTAAGGTCCGAGCGCAGGCCGCGAACATTCGAGAGTGAAAAGCGCCGGATCGCGACGGCTATCCGCCTCTGAAAAATAAGGCATATCATCCACCGTCCGCGCGAGGTATTTCAAATCGGCACGACGATTGACTAGAAACGCGCTGCCGGGATAGTGACCCCAACCCATTTTGTGAAAGTCGATGGTGATGCTATCCGCGACCCGCAGGCCTTCGGTGCAGTGTTGTGCCTGGCTAACAAGTGGTAATAGCTCGGCGGTGAACTCCAGCGGATTTCGGGTGATATTATAATCCGCTAGGAAACTCAGTGCCCAACCGACGGCGGCGTCCACATGCAACTGCGGAGCGGGTATATGATACTTTGTGGCAAACGCATCGATCCGGCTGCGGATGCCGGCCACGTCGTCCACGCCGAACGCATCGGTGGTGCCGAAGGTGGCGACAATGAATGCGACCCGCACTCCTTCGAGGTGCAGTTCCTCTAACTTAATTTCCAATAGATCAAGCCGCATCGCCAGCGAGTGATCGGTGGGAATGGCGTGTAGATTTTCAGTGCCAAGGCCCAGCCAGCCGGCGACGGTTTGATTCGAATAATGCGCGGCCTCGGAGACGATGCCGGCGAGTTTCACTCCTTGCAGCCCGCGCTGCATCGCGCCGGGTAACACTTTTTCGATGCCGATGCGTGCGCCGTAGAGATTGGAAATTGTGCCACCCATGGTAAACACTCCCCACGGATCTTCTGTATGATAAAACAGGAGATTGGCCAACGAGGTCACTGCCTTAACTTCTAACTCATTCGAACGCTGGCTATAGGTATCTGTGCAAAGATTGGGGTTCTTGAGCAGACAGGCAAGTGCGCCAACCAATGATGCATAATTGGCAGGGCCTTTGACATTCTCCAAATGCAGCGGCGAGGACCAACTGTCGGTGCCCCAGAAATATGGGAAGACGGTGTCGCGCGCGTCCTTGAGATTTCCAGGAAGCATATGAATCTCTGGATTGGACGCTGCCGTCTCGTAATTTTGAGCCATCTGACAGGCCGGCGGCAAGGTTTCCTCCGCCTGCATGGCCATGAGAAACTCTCGGAAGATATCAGAGATGGCTTGAGGATCGCAGGTGAAGAATGTCTTCACCAGTTGGTCGTAGCGGGATTGGTTCATAAATTTAAGAACACCGGGATTCATCACTCGGTAAAACCCGAGCCAATGAAAATGCGGGAAGGCATGGTATAACTCCGCCGCGACCGTGGCCAACACGGCGATTTCATCCTGCTCTCCGGCGATGAGGGAGTGGATATGACGCCGAGTCTGATCATAGCGCCGTTGTTTTTCAGCAGGGTCCATCAGTTGACTATTGGAAGTCGGCGGGAAGAATTTCGCGCAGGCGTTTGAGACCTGAATGAATCAGAAAGCCGACGTTGCCGGTGGTGAGGCCGGTGATGACATGGATTTCCTGATAGCTGAGTCCTTGTTGAAACTTGAGGATGATGACATCGCGCTGATTCGCGGAGAGGCGGTCGAGGTAGGTGGATAATTGACCGATGCGTTCCTGATAGTCCGCCTGTTGGTCCGGTTGGGGGTCAGTGCCGGCGACTTTTTGCCACTCGATGTCGTCGAGCGGCTGGATGCGCTTTTCCTTGCGCAGGATGTCGAATGCCCGATTCCGACAGACTGTGAAGAGCCAGGATTTAAGACTCTCTTGGACTTTATCCCGATCTTGTTGGCAGAGCCGGATGAAGGTGTCTTGGACCACGTCGCGGGCGAGATCGGGATCATTGAGGATGGTGGTGGCATAGCCGATGAGTGAGGATTCATAATTCAACATCGCCTGCTCGACGAAGTTTTCCCAGCCAGGCGACCGATCTGTCGTCCCGGCGGGGAGTGTTGAATTCACAAATGGCACCGACGTAGTCATTCGAACTTTAGCGAGATTTCTTGAGTGTAGATTTCACCGGGGTGCGGGTGCCCATGAGTGCTTCGATTTCATTAACTTCGATGGGTATATTTGCCATCAGATCAATGTTACGGTCTTTACCGATTAGAAAATCATTTTCGAGACGAATGCCGAATCCTTCCTCGCGGATATAGATGGCGGGGCCGATGGTGAGGACAATGCCTTCGGCGAGCGGTTCATGCGGTGGAGAAACATCATGCACATCAAGTCCCAGATGATGGGAAGTGCTATGCGGGTAGTATTTCTTTAACAAGGGTTTGTCTGGGCCTTGTGCCTTCGCCTGTTTCGCGGTGTAGAGGCGCAGGCCGATGAGTTCGCGTTCCATCATCTCGACAGTTTGATCTTGAAAGTCCATCGGCCTGATGCCGGGGCGGAGGATGGCATCGGCCCCGCGGAAGACGCGGAGCACGGCATCATATACCTCGCGCTGGCGTTTGGTGAACTTACCGTTCACTGGCACGGTGCGAGTGAGGTCCGAGTTCCAACCGGCGTATTCCGCAGCCACGTCTAGCAGCACCAATTCGCCATCTTGGCAGACTTTATTATTTTCTATATAATGCAGGACGCAGTTACTCTTGCCGGAGCCGATGATTGGCGCGTAAGCGAAGCCGCGGGACTTGCGGCGGACAAACTCGTGAAGGAGTTCGGCCTCGATTTCCCACTCGCCGACTCCGGGCTTAATGAACCCTAACAAGCGGCGGAAGCCTGCCTCAGTGATGTCGCAAGCTTGCTGAATCATCGCGATTTCTTCAGGCTCTTTGGTGATCCGCAGGCGGCGCATCAATGGTGCGAGCCGCTCGTAGCGGTGGTGCGGGTAGCGTGCTTGGCAGTCTTTGATAAATCGCGCGTTGCGGGTGGGCACGTCCACACAGGGTTTTGGATATTCGTTGGAAGCGAGATAGATATCATTGGCGTGGACGATCACCACGTTGTTCGGCTTAAGGAGTCGGCGGAGCTTGTCGCGATTGCGGATGAAAAGCTGAGAAGAGATTGGTTCGCAGCGCACGGGATTAGTTCATGGGTAAGCAGGCGATTATGCAATCTGAATTTACGTGCTGTGAGTGATATTTCTAGCAACTTATTGCCACAAAAAAGCCGGGAGTTTGGCTCCCGGCTTTTTTGGTTAATGAATCATTTCATGCGCAGCGGCATCATGGAGTCGCTTTAAGCGGCACGGTGATCGGATTGACTGATGAGCCGAGCGTTGACGTGCGAAATTTGGATCCGGTTGCTGAAGTTCTGAAGGGTAATTCCCCCCACTGAAGGAGTTGTTGCCGGTGTGCGTGAGAGTTCTGTCACCAACCGAATGCAACGGTTTACTAACTTATGACCGCGAGATCAACAAAGTGATCCCGCAGCGCGCCGCCGCCGTCAACACCGGCAAATTGCCGCCGCCGTTGGTGCTCAAAGAAGTTTCACCGACCTCCCAACTCCAAGGCGTTAGGTGGCGTTTCACCACGCAGCAACCCGCCGCTGAATGGTTTAAACCGACATTTAATGATCTAACATGGCAAGATGGCCTGGGCGGATGCGGCACCGAAGGTACACCGGCAGCGGTGATCCACAGCGAGTGGAAATCTGCCGACATCTGGCTGCGGCTTGAGTTCGAATGGTCCGCCGAGGAAACTGCCAAGCTTGGGTTGAAGGCGCATCAGGACGAGGACATCGAGATCTGCATCAATAGAGTTTTGGCGAACAAGAGCGAAGGATTCACCTCCGACTACGAAGAGCTAGAGATCACACCCGAAGCGGTGGCGAGTTTGAAACCCGGCAAGAATCTCATCTCCGTCCATTACCACCAAAAATCGGGTGGCCAGTATGTGGATGTGGGAATCTTCGCAGAAATTCCTACAGCAAAATAGGCGCAATTCCCACGACGCATCGCTGCGCCGCAGTAGCACACGGCTACCCACGGAAGACGGACATTTTTGTCCGGACGGAAAGGACGGGAAGGAACTGAGCATTGTCCACTCCCCCGCTTTCGCCGACCACTTTCAGTGACACCTAGGTTGAGACTTGCGCGGCGAGCGCGGGGACTCCATGGATGGGTATGGACCGCTGGTTTTTGATCGCCGCCACCCTGCTCGCCGCCGTGGGCGGGACGTGGGGTATGATTTCGGTCCACGCTGGCAAACGCAGCCAGTGGACGGTGGCGTGGATGATCGCGGCATTCCTGTGCCAGCTCGGGTTTCTGGCGTTGCGCGGGGAAATGCGCGCGGCTTGCCCGCTGATGGACCGGGGCGAAATTTTGGCGTTCTTGGCGTGGTCGCTGTGCTTGTTTTACCTGCTCGTCGGCCCGGCTTACCGGATCTCGCTGCTGGGAGTTTTCACCGCGCCGGTGGTGGTTATTTTCCAAGCGGCAGCACTGCTTCCAGGAACTCTCACGGCCAATCCCGGCAAGCTGGCGGGTGGAAATCCGTGGCATGAAACGCACTCGGCGATGTCGGTGTTGGCCTACGGTGCGCTCGCCCTGGCGGCAGTGGCCGGGGTGATGTTTCTGGTGCTGGACCGGCAGTTGAAAGAACACCATTTGCGGAGCGGCTTGTTCAGGAACTTGCCGCCGGTGCGGGAGTTGTTGATTTCCCTAGAGCGGCTGCTGTGGCTGGGCAGCGGCTTGCTGACGATCGGAATCGTCGCCGGCTTCCTGATGCCGCGGGCGGAGGCGGCGTGGGGACATTTAATCGTGGCGGTGGCGGTATGGATCGGCTACGGCGTGCTGCTGGGAGTGAAGCAGGTGCGAGGGCTGACGGGCCGGCGGTTCTCGCTTTCGGCGGTGATTTTATTCGTGCTCTCGCTGGTGGTTTTTGCCTTCGTCTGATGGAAATTCTTTGCCTCGGCCTCAATCATCGCACCGCCCCCGTGGAAGTGCGGGAGCGCTTTGCCGTGGGCACCGCGAAGCTGGGCGAGGCCGCGAATGAACTGGTCGCATTGGCCGAGGCCACCGAGGGCGTGGTCATTTCCACCTGCAACCGGACCGAGTTTTACCTTGCTGCCGAAGACGCAAGAACGGCCTTCGGACTCGTCGAAACTCGGCTGGCGGAGAAGATCCGACTGGACTCCAGAGTGGCCACCCATTTCTACCGCAAGGAGAAGACTGAGGCCGCTCGCCACCTTTGCCGGGTCGTCAGTGGCCTCGATTCAATGATGCTTGGAGAAACGGAAATATTCGGCCAAGTCAAACAAGCTTATCAAGCAGCACTCGAATCTGGTGCAACTGGAGCCGTCCTAAACAAGCTTTTCCAACGAGCGTTCGGGGTTGGCAAGAAGGTCAGGACGGAGACCTCGATTCAGGAAGGATCAACGTCCGTTGGAAACGTGGCGGTGGACTTGGCGGAGAAGATTTTCGGCCATTTGAAGAACAGCGAAGTGATGATCTTAGGGGCTGGGGAAATGAGCCGGATCACCGCGCAGAGCTTGGTGTCGCGGGGCGCGAAGTCGATCTTCGTGACCAACCGCTCGTTCGAGCGGGCGCAGGAACTCGCTGCGGAAATGGGCGGCAGCGCGGTGCGATTCGACGCTTGGCAAAGCGTGCTTGAGCGGGTGGATGTGGTGATTTCCTCGACCGGCGCGCCCCATGCCATTGTCCACCGGGCCGACGTGGAAAAGGCCCGCCGGGCGCGCAAATACCGGCCGCTGTTTTTCATCGATATCGCGGTGCCGCGCGACATCGACCCGGCCGTCGGCGAGATCGAGGAAGTCTATCTCTACGACATCGACACGCTGGAGCAACTGGCCGAGGAAGCGCGGACCCGGCGGCAACTCCAGATCGAGCAATGCGAGCGGATCATCGACGCGGAGCTCGGGAAACTGAATTTACCGGGGACTTGAAACCTCAAGGAGCCGGCGGACGCCGATCCGCCGCGCCAATGGTGAGTCGATGAGGTGAGCCAATGCACTCTTCCATCGGCTTCTCATTGGCTTCGGCGAATCGGAGTTCGCCGCTCCTTGTTCTCTAAATGTCCAACCGATAGCCAATGCCCCGGACCGTGATTAGATGGCATGGATTTGCCGGATCGGCTTCGAGCTTGGCGCGGAGGGTGGTGATGAAATTGTCGATCGTGCGCAAACTCGGATAGGCGTGATAGCCCCAGACGACATCGAGGAAACTCTCGCGGCTAACGGCTTCACCCGGATGCGCGGCGAGCAGGCGCAGGATGCCGGTTTCCTTGTCCGATAGAGCGTGCTCTTGGCCAGCACGGGTCAGCACGCAACGCCGGAAGTCGAT
>JAYTEI010000233.1:0-3304 GCA_043735445.1 Akkermansiaceae bacterium
CGGGTCCGGTTTCTCGCCTGCCGGAATCGGCACGGATAACCAGTTGCGTTACTTGTTAGCCCGTCGCCTGGCACGGGAAAAGCGCTTGAAGGAAGCGCGTGAATTCATGCCGCCCGAGCTGTTGCCGGTGCTGGAGCACTACATCACGCTGGATCGTGCCCGCAGGTCCGAACGCTACTCCGGAGAAGCGCTTGCGGCGGTCATCTGGAGACAAGCGCTCTTCCACCGGCACCTCGGCGCGGAGTTATTCTCGACCGATGGCGCACCGGACGGAGGGGCAAGAGGTTGGAATTTTTCAGCCGTCCCATTTCCTAACATACGACTGATGAAAGACGGGTGGTCGCATGATTGGTCCCGCGAGCCGGAATTCGGCCCGCCGGAAGAACCGGGAGATCATGCCATCCCAAGGATCACCTCGGATGAAATTTCCCGCATCCGCCGGTTCCCGGTTCAGAAAATGCAGCGCTTCCACTACCGCTACGCCGCCGCCGATCTCGCATGGCAAGCGTCGAGGGCCTTGCCTGCGAATCATCCCCTGCTCCCCCGCCTCTATAACACCGCCGGACTGTGGCTGGCGGGTAACGACCCGAAAGCCGCCGACCGGTTCTATCAGGCGATGGTCCGCCGTTGTGCCAAAACTCCGGAAGGCCAAGCCGCCGATACCAAGCACTGGTTCCTCGCCGATCTTGAGCCTCTCGGCGACCTTCCTGCTTTGCCGGGCGAGTTCAAAATTCCACGCAAGCAGGCCTCGCAACCTTGATCCATTGGCATCCGCATTGAGCACGATTCTCATCCGGACAATCGTCAGCTTCACCCAACTTCCGGAAGAGCTATCCGGGCATCAGCCCCGTTCCATGCGGATTTCACACTGCCTGGTGGAGATTCGCACCAATTAAACCGGTGGTGAAAGAGCGCCGATTCGTTCACTGTTTTGCGAATCCCATGAAGTTTCCCACGCTGTTTCTTTTGATCTCCGGCCTCTTCATTTCGGGAGCCTTCGCAAGGGACATCGGCGCCGAGATGCAGCGGGCCGACGATTTCGGAAAGAAATCATCATCGCTGTTAGCAGGAAAGGACGTTCGCGCCTTCTGGTCGGCGGACGGCAGCCTTCTCGCTTACAGGGTGGACGCGCCGCGCGACGAAATCCGGTATTTCCAAGTGGATTTGAGATCCGGGAGCAAGGAACCCGCGTTCGACCACGAGCTGCTGGCCAAGGCACTCGCGAAGGCAGCCGGACGGGAAATCGACAGCAAGCGACTGCCATTGGACCAGTTGGAAATCACGGCGGACAAGGCGGTCAGGTTCCGCGCGTTCGGGAAATCCTGGCGGTTTGATCCGTCGTCCCATCAGGTTTCGCCGGCCGGCCTTCCGGCGCAGGAAAGCCATCTGTTATCTCCCGAGGAAGTCCGCGGACGGGCGGGACGCAGCGGCCCGCCATCGGCAGTCACCATTGAAAACGCCACCGATGGCGAAATCGAAATGTTCTGGGTAAGCGGCGGCCGGGACCGCAAGTCCTATGGAAAAATCGCTCCCGGCGCGACTTCGACCCAACAAACATACTCGGGACACGTGTGGCTGATGGCCAAGGCAAACGGTGAACCGCTCGCCGCCGTCGAGACCGCGGACACGCCGACTTTCGCCCGGATCACCGGCAGAGTCGCCGCGCCACCTCGCGAGCGAAACGATCTATCACCCGACAGGAAATGGCGGTCGTTCATCCGCGATCACGATGTTTTCATCCAGCCCGCAGAAGGCGGCGATGCCATTTCTATCAGCCACGGCGGATCCCGGGACGATGGCTTCACCGGCCCGCTGCAGTGGTCGCCGGATTCGAAAAAACTGATCGCGTTCCGGGTGAAGCGTGTCGAGCCGCGGAAAATCACCATCGTGCAGTCGTCGCCGCCGGACCAGGTCCAGCCGAAGCTCAAAACCATCGACTATCCGAAACCGGGCGACCCGATCGAACAACCGATGCCGCATTTGTTTGAGATCGCTAGCCATCGTGAGATCGCCATCGACAACGCGCTTTTCAACAATCCGTGGGAAATCAACAACGTCTCCTGGGCTGCTGACTCGTCCGAGTTTTCCTTCGTCTACAATCAGCGCGGCCACCAGGTGGTGCGGATCATCGGCATCCGCGCGGATTCGGGATCGGCCCGCAAGATCTTCGAGGACACCAGCAAGACCTTCATTGATTACTCGCAGAAACTCTACATCCACGACCTGCCGGACTCCCATGAGATCCTTTGGGCCTCCGAGCGCGACGGCTACAACCACCTCTATCTTCTCGATGCAAATTCCGGAGACATCAAGAAACAGATCACCCAAGGAAAATGGAATGTCCGCGAAGTTGTGGAGGTCGATGACAAGAAGCGCCAACTGCTGCTCAAGGTCATGGGCGTGACCGGCCAGGATCCCTATCAGCTTCATTTCGTGAGGGTGAATTTCGACGGCACCGGCTTCACCCGGTTGACCACCAGCGATGGGAATCACGGCATCAAGTTCTCTCCTGATGGAAAATTCCTCATCGACACCTGGTCGCGGGTCGATCAACCGCCGGTCACCGAACTGCGCCATGCGGACGACGGCAAGCTCGTGGCCGAACTCGAACGCGCGGATGACAACGCGTTGCAAACAACCGGCTGGAGCCGGCCCGAACGCTTCGTCGCCAAGGGCCGCGATGGCGAGACTGACATTTACGGCGTGATCGTCCGCCCGACGAATTTTGATTCGGCGAAAAAGTATCCGGTCGTGGAGGACATCTACGCCGGACCTCATGATTTTTTCGTGCCGAAGAATTACTTCGCATGGTCGGGGATGAATGCGATGGCCGAGCTGGGATTCATCGTCGTGAAGATCGACGGCATGGGGACTAACTGGCGGAGCAAGGCCTTCCACGATGTCTGTTGGAAAAACCTGATGGACTCCGGCTTCCCCGACCGCATCGCCTGGATCCAAGCCGCCGCCGCGGGCCGCCCGTGGATGGACTTGTCCCGCGTCGGCCTCTACGGCGGCAGCGCGGGTGGGCAAAGCGCGCTGGCCGGGCTGCTCAACCACGGGGATTTCTATCAGGCCGGGGTCGCGGACTGCGGCTGCCACGACAACCGCATGGACAAAATCTGGTGGAACGAAGCGTGGATGGGCTGGCCGGTGGACGAGAGCTACGCGCGGAATTCCAACGTCACCCACATCGCGAAACTGACCGGCAAGCTCATGCTCATCGTCGGCGAGCTCGACACCAACGTCGATCCGGCATCCACCGCACAAGTCATCAACGCGCTGGAAAAAGCCGACAAGGATTTCG
>JAYTEI010000234.1:0-1387 GCA_043735445.1 Akkermansiaceae bacterium
CTCCAGATGGAAAACCCGCCGCCAACCTTCCGGCGGAGGTTGCCGCCCCCCTGCCCCACACCCGCATCGCCGCCTGGCAAATGATGAACGGCAGCTTCAACATCAACTCCACCTCGGTCCCGGCGTGGAAAGCGATGCTGGGCTCCATCCACGATTCTCAGGCCATCATCAACAGTATCAACAAGCCGGGCAAATCCACCGCGCTGACCAACCTGAAAGCCACCAAAGTCGGCGAGAGCCGCATCAGCAGATTCCGGCTGCCCGCCAGCGAATCCGAGGCCGGCGGCGCAGATGTCAAGGATGCCTACTGGATGGGGCCCCGCCAATACACCGATGCCCAGCTCCAGACCCTCGCGGAAAATATTGTCAAACAAGTCCGGGAGCGTGGACCTTTCCTTTCCATGTCTGAATTCGTGAACCGCCGCCTCGGAACTGGAGAAACCGCCCAGCGCGGAGCTTTGCAGCAAGCCATCGACGACACCGATCTCAATGCGTCCGTGGCAGCGGGAGCCAGTGCCGGATACTTGATTCCGGAGTCCAAGGTTTCCACCTACAAGTATCAGAACGTCAGCGCCGGTAGTGGGGCCAGTTACCAAGGCGCACCCGGTTACCTGACACAGGCCGACGTCCTCAGTGTCCTTGGCAACGCCGCCACCCCCCGCTCCGACACCTTCACCATCCGCGGCTATGGGGAATCCCGCGACGCGGCAGGAAAAATAACGGCCACCGCCACCTGCGAGGCGGTCTTGCAGCGCACGCCGGATTACCTGGATCCTGTTGACCGTGCGGAGATTCTTCCCGCCGCTCTCGTCGGGGCGGCTAACCGAATCTTCGGCCGGCGTTTCCAACAAATCTCATTCCGCTGGCTCTCGCAGAATGAAATCTAAAACCCACCTCATGCGCTCCATCCTCTTCCTCGCCACCTTAATCCTTCCGTCCATCGTCACTGGCCAGGAAAGCCGTCCCATCAACTGCCGTTTCCTCAGTTTCGGCGGCGGTGAAGAAGAAATGATCTCCGCACTCAGCCTCAGTGATAAAGGCGCGGAAATCGTCTGCCCTCTTCCTTCCGATCAACTTTCTCAAAAGGTCGTTTGTTTCGCCAAGAACAATACCATCGGCTTCCTAACTGCAGCCGACAAAACACCGATGGCCGCAGCGGCGATCCCGGCGGGATTCGACTCCGTGCTGCTGGTTTTCGTCCAATCGCGCCAGGCGGCCGAGGCCGGCTCGGCCACCCCCTGGAGAGTTCTCGTCATTGAGGATTCACCGAAAAACTTTCCGGACGGCGGAGCCTTCGTTGCGAATTTCAACCCCAAGGACGTCCGCTTCATCATCGGCGAGCACAAGGGAATGCTCCGTGCGGCCGGCTCGCACGGCTACGCGCGGC
>JAYTEI010000235.1:0-16037 GCA_043735445.1 Akkermansiaceae bacterium
GGAATTCCGCAGCAACGACCCCGGTCTCACGATCAACGGCGACGATTTCATCATCCAGTCCGCCATCGTGCTCTCCGGTAGCTGGACGCTCTATGACGACGTGAATTCCGCCGGAACCTCGATCGCCCTCGGCGAACAAGGCGGCCCCGATGCCGATGGCAGCTTCAAGGACCATGCAGACTGGGGTGGCGCGGCGGCTTTCCATGTGAAGTCCATCAATCACGGATAATTCTTTACCCTGTGGCGGAGGTTTCCTGCCAAGGCGGGAAAGCATGACAGACTCACTCCGCACCTCATTCATCACCCAGCAAACATCACCACCTCCCCGCTCATGAGAATGCCTCCGAGAATAAATTCGATGGTCGCTTGTGCGCTTGCCCTGCTGATGGTGGTCTGCGCCGACTTGGCCCATGCCGTCCGGGATCTGATTGTCGCGCAACCCGTCACCCACAATGTCCTGCGCTTCGATGGACAAACTGGGGCACCGAAGGGAGTCTTCATCGCGGCGGGAACCGGGGGCTTGAATTCGCCAGCGCAGATGATCCTCGGGCCGGATGGCAAGCTCTACATTGCGGATTCCGTTGCCAACATCATCAAGCGCTTCGATCTCGATGGCTACTTCAACGACAACTTCACCCCGGCAGGGTATCTGAGCGCACCCGTGTCGCTCAAATTCGGACCGGATGGAAAACTTTATGTGTTGTGCAGTGGCACAGTTCGGCAGATCCACCGTTTCAATGGCGCGACAGGTGCCCACGAGGGAATCGCTGTGGATACGACAGCCACCCGAATGAGCAGCTAGGCAGATTTCATGTTCATGCCTTCCACCAATGACTTCCTAGTGGTCAACAGTGGTGGAGCCCTCAATCGAATCTGCCGGTTCAATTTCACCACCGGGGCCTTTGTCTCTTATTACATCAATTCATCCGGGAGCACCTCGAATCTCAACAGCCCCCAAAGCATCATCCTCGGCCCGGACGGCAACTACTGGATCACAAGCTCCAACGGAACCAACAAGATCACCCGCTTCAACATCACTACCGGGGCGAAGATCAACGATCCTTTTCTCGGCGTTTCCCGCACCGCCGGCCATCATGAGCAACAATATGAGAGTGATAGAAATTATCTTTTCGTCGCCAACGGCTCCGGCAACAACATCATTGCTTACGACGCCTATCAATACGCGCCTCAGGCCGTCGCTTATACCGGGAACGGACCTTCACCGGCACCAGCGTCCACTGGAGATGGCTTTGAGTTTGTGCCGCAAGGGCCTCAAGGCCTGACCAATCCGAAGAACATCCTTTTTGTGCAAATCAACGATCCTCCGAGCGCGGGTGCTGGGGCCGATCAGTCTGCTTCTCCAGGTCAAGTCGTCACGCTGAGTGGCACGGGCAGTGATCCGGAGAACCTGCCGCTCACCTACCAATGGACTCAGCTTTCCGGCACCCCGGTCTTGTCCGGCTCCTTGCTGACGAGCGGAGGTGTGAACTCTCCCAGCCTCGGTTTCATCGCTCCGAACTCCGGCGGTCCGCTGGTGTTCCAATTGACCGTTAGCGATGGTGTAAAATCCGCCACCGACACGATCATCGTGACGATCAGCGGACCTCCGGCCGGGGTGGTTCCGGTGCTTACCCTGCAAGCCGCGGACGGCCTGACAAGCCAGAGGGTGACACTCCACGGCACGGTCAATCTGGTGGCTGGCAGCGCTGCCTACCGTTTCGAATATGGCCCCGTGTCCCTAGACATGTGGACCGCCGTCCAGACCGTGAGCAGTTCCCAAGCGGTGGTGCCACGCTCACCGGACTGCTGCCCGGCCAGACTTACTTCTATCGGCTCAGGGCAACCAACGGGGTCGGCGGACAATTCACCACGGAGAGAAGCTTCACCACCCTCTTCGAGCAACGTGAGATCGTCGTGGAATCTCCGCCGTCCCCCGAGCTAACTGACGGCAGCGGAGAAATGGATCTCAGCAAGGTGATTTACGGCCGCAGCGGGATCGCCCGGATCATCACGATCCGGAACGGTGGAGCCACCGATCTGTTACTCGGCCAGATCACTAGGGACGGCACAGATTCCGGCAACTTCGCGGTTTCCACTCCCGCGACGACGGTTCTATCCGCAGGATCCAGCGTGAACTTCACCGTCATTTTCACGCCCGGTGCCCTCGGTGTGCGCTCGGCATCGATCCACATCCCGAGCAACGACGCGGATGAGCCGTCCTTCGACATCGCCCTAACCGGCACCGGAGTCACCCCGCCGGAAGCGTGGCGATTCCAAAATTTCGGAATCATCACCAACACCGGAAACGCCGCCGATAGCTTCGATCCCGATCACGACGGCCTGATCAATTTGCTCGAACGGGCTTTCAATCTAAATCCCAACCAACCCGCACTTCCCATCCTCACCGCAGGCACCGGGACGACCGGCCTGCCCTTGATCCGCCGGACCGGCCAACCGCCGGTGTTCTCCATCCAATACCTCCGCCGCAAAGCCTCCGCGAACTCCGGCCTCACCTACTCCCCACAGTTTTGCCCCAACCTAACTGATAGCGCCCCTGGTGGCTGGACCGCCGCTACCGGAACGGAGATCGTCGAGTCGATCGATTCCGAGTGGGAGCGGGTGACCGTGGAGGCAAACGCCAGCGGTGACGAGAAGCGCTTCGGGCGGGTGAAGATGGTTTCCGTTGAGTGAGTCGAGAGAGGGGAAGCCGGTCAAGCTCATGCTACAAAGACGAATGTGACCGCGGATTCTACGGATCAAACAGATTCCAAGAATCTGAAAGCCCCGCTGTATTACCACAGCGCCAGCGCACAATCAGGCTTCGTCGCCAGCAAGAGGCGGCCGCTCTGGAACGCGGTCGAGGGCCTGCCTGAGCGATTCAACATCGCCGCGCCGTGCCCTTTGTTCGATGGAATTCCGGGTTTCCCAGCCCGCCACTTGCGAAGCGAGGGCGATGGCCACGAGGTGATCGATCTGGACATGCTCGCGGGACGCAAGTTCCTCCACCTGACGGGCGAGACTGTCGGGAATCTGAGCGGTGAGAGTAGTCATGACTGGGGTAGTTGGCGGATGAGTTTCAGGAAATCGGCTGGCTGGATAATAGTGATTCCGTAGCGCTCGGCACCTTTAAAATCGCGGACATTTCTGGAAACGATGTACGGGACGCGAGCCTCGATGGCGAGTTGCAAAATCGGCTCATCATCGGGGTCGCGCAAGACCGGAATCCATCCGGGGCTGAGTTTCCACCGCTCGGCAATGACACACAGGCCATCCAACACGGCATCGATTTCGGCAAAGCTCATCGCAAGGTCGTTGGCCTCACGCTTCAACACTTCGTCGTATTCGGTGACCAGGTGGTTTTCAATCACCGCAATCCACTTCCCAGTGAGCAATGTGCGAAGGATTTCGTGGGAAGCTCCCGTTTGCGACCACAAGGCGGCGAGCAGGATGTTCGTGTCTAGGATGGCCCGGAGCATGACTTTGGAAAAATGGAGGGATTTCGTCCGAATGACAAACCACAAGTGAGACTTCAATCCACTGAATCCGCAAGAACTGAAAATCCGCCAACAGGTCCGATCATGATGATCTGGTAATTTGCTCGAACGTGCCTAAATCTGCATCCCAACCACCCCGCGCTTCCATCCTCACCGCAGGCTCCGCCTCACTACCCTTGATCCGCCGGACCGGATCACCGCCGGTGTTCTCCATCCAATACCTCCGCCGCAAAGCCTCCGCGAACTCCGGCCTCACATACACCCCGCAGTTTTGCTCCAGTCTAACTGATAGCGGCCCCGCCGGTTGGGCCACCGCTGCCGGAACGGAGACCGTCCAGTCCATCGACACCGAATGGGAGCGGGTGACCATCGAGGAGGACGCCAGCGGTTACGAGAAGCGCTTCGGGCGGGTGAAGGTCACCGGGAACTGATCACCTGGGCTTCCTACGCAGTTGGCCGAATTTACAATGCTACCCCATCTGGCTCGAGCGCTACGTCGCTTTCAAGACCGCCACATCTGGCAACTTCACGGCGGCTTTTTCAAAGGTCACCCAGTGACATCCCGAGTGGATGGAATCGGCATGAATCAACCGATCCACGAAGCCCGGCTTGGCGCTTGCTAGGCCGGGTTGAGACAGAACTTTCAACGCTTGCCCGGCGGCAACGATTTCTCCGGTCGAGAAGAGCTGGGAAAGCCCCCAAAGCACGTCGGCTTTCGAAATTGCGAAATGGTGCTGAAGTGCGTGGTAAGCCTCCGCGACAACCAAGTCGCTTACAAATACCTTGGCTTTCAAGCGACGCGCGTTGTCTAAAAATTCCTCCGTGGCCGCCAGATGCGCGTCAGGTTTGCCAGTAAGCAGCCGAATCACCACCGCTGTGTCCAAAGAGAATTTCATTCGCCCGTCCGTTTCCGGCCCTCCGCAATACTGGCCCGAATCGCAGCCATTGAGTAGTCCGTCACAGGCTTCGCCTTGTCCCGCAAAATACCCAGCCAAGGCCGCGCGATCGCTTTCGGCCGTAGGATGTAAACATTTTGCCCATCGACGATTCCCGGCTCCATTTGGATGATATCACCTGGCCCCACCCGCAGCGCGTCACATGCCTCTTGCGGAAAAGTCGCCTGCCGTTTGCTGGTGAGTTTAATCTGCGGCATGATGCGGACTGTAGCGAGTCCGCCTTACTCATCAACAGGAATGGCTCAGACTTTTCCTGGCGTCTGCTACTTCATCACGACCCTGACTCCCGCGTGGGCGAAGTCGGCGGTAGTGCGGGTGACGGCGTCAGGACCCCGCAGCCGCGCAGATGGCTGCGGTTTGCGAGTTCACTGCCGTTTCAAAGAAGCGGCTAGAACCCATAAGCAGGCGTTGATGATGCCGAGCAATTGGGCTTCACCATCGGCTCCTCGTTGGAATGGCGGATCGGATTCCGCCACTCCTTGGAGTCCGAGGTCCGGCCCGTTCTTTGAATTCTCTACCACATCGGGCGGACACTTGCCCCCTCTAACGGTTCCTTCGACCTTCTGACTTTGAGTCGCTCGTTGCTTCAGTCTTGCGGGAAGGTCGCGCTTCAGTCTGCGGCCTGGGAGCTGACTGCTGGGGTTGCGGTGCCGGCCTCGCCGTCTGACGTTGCGGTGCGGGTTGCGCTTGGCGCGGCTCAGGGCGGGGAGCTTGCTGGCGTTGCGGCGAGGGTTGCGCTTGGCGCGGCTCAGAGCGGGGAGCTTGCTGGCGTTGCGGCTGGAACTGCTGCTGCGGCCTGGGTTGGGCGTTTTGGGGAGCCGCCTTTTGATTGGGTTCGCGAGTGGGGGCGGGTGAAGCTTTTCGGCTTGGAGCTTCTTGCTTCGACAGGCTTCTTGCTTCCGGTTGCGCGGACTTCCGCTCGTTCTGTGGTGTTGCCTGGCGTTGCTGCGTCGGCTGCTCCCGGCGTGGGGCATTGGGATTATCCGCGCGCTTTTCGGACGGCTGCCTGTTGTTGTTAGCCTGCGGTTTCTCCAAATTTTTCACGCCCGGACTGGCGTTGCGCTTGGGTTCCGGGTTGGCCTTGGAAGCGGATGAGGGCGTGGCCTTGCGGTCCATTTCCGTCCTGCCGCCGGCCTGAGCGTTAGACCGGCGATTGGATTCTGCGGCCTGTTGCGGCTTGCTCTTTGAAGCTGTCGCATCATCGCGGCGTTGTCCGGGTTTTGTGCGGGATTCACCGTTAGGATTAGGCTCAGCCAAGTTTTTAGCAGTCGCATTTCCGCCGCGCTTGTCGGCTTCTCGGGAGTTTGCTTTTGGCGTTTCCATAACATTGCGGCCGGCCTGGGATGGCTTGCCATTCCTGCCGCCGCTAGTCGCTATTTCTCCCTTTTCAGAACTCCACTTTTGCAGGCGCTCCGGCGGCCCGCCGTTTTTCTCGGAACGTTCCGACTGCTTACTCGCCAGTGGCGAGCGGGTCGCCTTCTCGCGGGTTGCTTGGACGCGGCCTTCTGGATCTCCCTTCGCACGGGCACCGCTGACTTCCCGCTGCTGGCGCTCCCGCCCATAGCTGCGGATCTCATTCTTCTGGGAAACGAAACGCTGGCGCTCGTCGTTGCTAACGGTTTGGAAACGATTGCGGCCGTCCTTGTGGCTGTCCACCACCCGGTCATAGCGATCCGCCACCGCGAAATCTGCGCGCTCGCGATCCCGCTCGGGACGCTCATTCAATGCGGCCCATGTCCGTGGTGGCCGGGCGTCCGCGTGGTCACGGCGGTACTCGTAATAGTCTTGGCGCTCGCGATCCCAGTTCCCATCGCGCCGGTTCTCCCAGCGATTGTAGGCATAGATCGGGTCGTAGCCACGGTAGCGCGAACCATAGTCATAGGATGCATAGTAATTGTCTCTATATCTCGGCTCATAATAGTCACCGAAGTAATAGTGACAATAGTTAGGCCGCAGAAACAAATGATTTGAGAAGACCGATAGTGATATCACCGTCTGCGGTGAGTAGTAAAAGTCAGGCTGCTCATAGTAAGATCTTTGGAAACGCACTGGCGCGAATATCACTCCGCGGCTCACCACCGGATAGTCCCAGTAGCCGTCCACATACACATAACCGCGCGGTGCCCAACGGTAGTATGATGGCGTCCAACACCAGTTCTCGCGGGCGGTCACCCAGTAGCCCGCACGCCAGGCATAGCGGTCCTGCCGATACTGCCAGCTTCCAGGAATCCATGTCTGATCGTCCGAAGATGCCGCGATGTTAGGTCCCCGCTCCACGCTCCGCGGCGGTTCTGGGAGATAGGAAACTTCAGTCGCTTCTGCATCCTGCCAGTAGCCTGATGTCCATTGATGGCCGGTGTCCACTGCGGACCAGTAGCCCGGAACCCACTCGCGGCCGGGTGGCAGATTCCGCCAGATTCCGCTGATCCATAGAAAGTCGTTTTGATCCTCATCCCATCCCCAGTAGCCGGGAATCCATGCCACATTGTCGCCCGCCGGGCGTTGGTCCGGCATCACCTCCTCGATTAAGGCGGGCGGCTGTTGGGTCACGATGATTCCAGGAGTCGGGTCGAAGGCCACCGTCTCGGCGAATGCCTCGTGCACCGGTCCGCGCGTCATCACCTCCATGCCCGCGCTGGCTTCGCTGGCTCTGGCCGTCGAGACGCCCGCACTCCATAATCCCCCGCCGCTGGCGATTGCGGCGATGCCGCTAACACAAAAATAGTTTTTCAAGTTCATGAGATCCTCCTTGGTTTTTAGTTCACCTCCACAGACGGGACCGAACTCGGAGCGATTCGATTTTTCTTCAAATCTTCCGCCATCATACTTGTCGCGCTGAGGCAGGCAGCTTGCCCGAGATTCAGACTTCAGTCCAAATATGGGTTGCCATTAGCTTCCTCAGCGATGGTGGTGGCGGGGCCGTGGCCTGGTAATACGCGAGTGCGAGGCGGCAGAGTCATGAGATGGCGCGTAATACCTTCTAGCAGTTGCGTGGTGCTGCCGCCGGGGAGATCGGTCCGGCCGACCGATGAGGCGAATAACGTATCACCCGAGAACACCACGCCGTGATCCGCTAGATAGAATGTCACACTGTCCAGCGAGTGGCCGGGAACGTGGGCGAGCGAAATTTCGAGACCGGCGATGAGCAACGGCGCGGTCATCTCGAAATGGCGGTCGATCTGATAGGGCGTGACGGAAATCGGCATGCCCCATGAGCGGACTGTATCTTCTAAGGTTAGTTCCGGCGAATAGTCCTCGAACGCGTGCAAGCGAGCGCCAAGGCTTTTTAGCGCGGCAGCATCGGTGACGTGGTCATAGTGTTGATGCGTTAGAAGCACATCATCCACTCGCACGCCGCGGTGGGCGACCCACTCGGCGATTCCCTCAGGCGCATCAATGAGGAGATTGCCGTCAGGAGTTTCGATGAGGTAGCCGTTAGTCTGGACGAATCCGCCAGTGTAGGTGGAGATTTTCATGGCCGGGGGGAGATGGATGAATGCTGCGGACAGTGATGCCCCCTTGGGTCAGGATTTCTTGCCGCGCTTCGCGAAGTAATACATCACGAGACCGAAGATGAGGAGCACGATTCCCCAGTTGATGTTTACGTTAATGCCGAGGGATTTGCCGTAGATCGCGGAAGCGCGGGTGAAGAGACCATAACCGATTAGGATAAATCCGTAGAGGGTGAAGATGATGCCGATGGGGAGTCGAAGGTCCATGGAAGTAATGGGTTGGTGGAATTACCAGAAGATGATGTTGAGAACAATCACCGCGATCATGACGATGGTCCCAAGCACTGCTGGCCGCATGATCCATGCTTCATGACCTGACAGTTGTTTGGGGGTGAGAGAATAAACCAAGCCGGCGAGTTCCTCATCGGTCTTATTGCGCGAGCTGGCCAGCGAGAGGCCGGCGTTGATCACAAAGGTCACGCTGAAGGCGACAATGGCCACCATGAAGCTTTGCGAGAGGTCTTTTGGATACTCGAAAACTTGGGAAATCCAGGCACCTTTAACACCAGGTCCATTGCCAGTGACCCACGATAAGCCATGGAAAACGACTGCGGTGGAAGTGCCGATCAACAGTCCCCAGAACGCGCCTGCATTGTTGGAACGCTTGGTGAACATTCCCAGCAGGAACGTCGCGAACAACGGCGCATTCACAAAGCCGAAGACCAACTGCAAAATTGCCATAATGTTATTATACTTCGCTGCAATCAAAGCACAGCCCATGGCGAGGATGATACCAGCGATGGTGGCGAGTTTACCCATGTTCAAAAGCTCGCGGTCGGTTTTCTTACCGCCTGACATTTGTGAGTAGAGATCGTAAGTCCAGACGGTGTTGAAGGCAGTAACATTCGCCGCCATGCCGGACATGAAGGAGGCCATCAGCGCGGTGAGCGCGAGTCCTAGCAGGCCGTTAGGGAAATAGTGGAGAATCATTGACGGCAGCACCTGATTGTAATTCATCACGGTTTGCCCATTCATGAGTTCGGGGATTCCATTTGCGTCAAGCTTCAGGGGAATTGCATAACCGCTTCCGGGGCCGTCCAAGGTGAGCGCATACGCGATCATGCCAGGCAAAATCACGATGGCCGGGAATAACATTTTTGGAATTGCCCCGACGATGGGCGTGCGGCGCGCGGCACCCATCGAGTTTGCAGCCAATGCGCGCTGCACTTCCGCGAAATTGGTGGTCCAGTAACCAAACGAGAGGACAAATCCGAGGCCGAAGATGATGCCATACCAAGGCACACCCATCGGGTTGGCACCAGTGGCGGTTTGCGCCCACGAATGGACGGAACCATCACCGAGCGGAGAGGCTTGGAGCTTGAGGACAAGACCATCCCAGCCACCGACATTTTTCAAGGCGAGATAGGCAAGCGGTGCGATGCCGAAGACGATCATGAAGAATTGGAGCACTTCATTGTAAATCGCCGAGCTCAAGCCGCCCTTCAGGACATAGGCGAGGACGATCACCGAGGTGACGACGAGCCAGCCGTAGTAGTTCCACCCGACCAGTGTGGTGAGCAAATCGGCAAGCGCATGCATCGAGATGCCGGACGAGAAGATCGTCATGAAAGCAAATGAGACTGAGTTGAAAACGCGGGTGCGCTCGTCATAGCGCATTTTTAAATATTCAGGCACCGACTTCGCCTTAGATCCATAATACATTGGCATCATGAAAATGCCGAGGAACACCATCGCCGGAATCGCGCCCACCCAGTAAAAGTGCGAGGTCATGATCCCATACTCAGCGCCGGATGCCGCCATCCCGATGAGTTCCTGCGCCCCGAGGTTCGCGGAAATGAAGGCGAGACCGGTGATCCATCCGGGAATCGAACGACCTGATAGTAAGAAGTCCGCCGCCGTTCTGGATTGGCGTTTCAGCGCGAAACCAATGCCGATAACAAACACCAGATAGATCGCGAGGATCGCCCAATCAACTGGATTGAGATCGAACTTGAGGCCACTTCCCATACCTCCACCTCCGCTGCCACTGATTGCGGCGATGACTGGAACAACAATTGAATTCAACATATATATATCAGGTTTTTACTTGGCGTTTGGAAATGGGCGGCGGCGGTATGCGCTGCGGGCGTCACTCGGCGGAGAACTTGAAGCTCATCGAGTGCTTGTAGGTCTCGCCGGGGCGGAGGACGGCCGACGGGAAGGACGGTTGGTTAGGGGCGTCCGGAAAGCCTTCGGTCTCGAGGGCGAGAGCGGTGCGGTAGGCGTATGCCACGCCACCTTTGCCGATGGCTTTGCCATCGAGGAAATTTCCGCCGTAGAACTGGACGGCCGGCTGATCGGTGGCGATTTCCATGACACGGCCGGACTTGGGGTCGGTCACCTTGGCGGCGAGGTGCATGCCCTTGCCGGTTTTGAGGACCCAGGCGTGGTCATAGCCGCCACCGAGTTTCAACGCTTCAAACTCGGCATCGACGCGCTTGCCAATGGCAGTCGGCTTGGTGAAATCCATGGGAGTCCCGGCGACAGGACCGATCTTACCGGTGGGAATGAGGCCGGCATCGGTGGGAAGATAGCCATCCGCGTTGAGCGTCAGGATATGGTCGTTGATGGTGGTGGTGGGATCACCGGATAGATTCCAGTAGGTGTGCTGGACGATGTTGAGCACGGTCGGCGCATCGGTGGTCGCCTTGGCTTCCCATTTGAGTTCGTTTTCGTCATTGAGCGAGTAGGTGACCTTTACTGTTAGGTTTCCGGGATAGCCTTCCTCGCCATCCTTGGAGGTGTAGGAAAACTCGACGCCGTTGTCGGCGGTCGCTTTTCCGGACCATAGCACCTTGTCGAAGCCCTTCAGGCCGCCGTGGAGGGCGCATGGGATGCCGCCTGGCTCGTTGTTGGTGGCGAGTTTGTAATCCTTACCATCGAGCGTGAACTTGCCATCTTTGATGCGATTGCCGAAACGACCGACCGTCGCACCGAAGTAAGATGTATTGGTTAGCCAGCCTTCCAAGTTATCATATCCGTGAGTGATATCGGCTAATTCGCCGGACTTATCCGGAGTCTCCATCGAGATCAGGATGGCACCGTATTCAATCACTTTGGCCGTGAGGCCGTTTTTGTTAGTGAGGGTGTAAACCTTCACCCTTTTTCCGTCGGGCATTGACCCGTATTGATCCTTTTTGACTTCCATGGCAGAGCAGATTTGGCAGGCTAGCAAGCTCATGGCCAGCGCTGAAATGAGTGTGGGGCTTTTCTTAATACGCCGAAGGGTTTGGCGGATATCGCCGGCAATGCCAAGCGCGAATTTCTACCATAAATGAGGGGGTGACGAAGCGTCTAACCCATGTTATTCCAGCGGCCATGACTGCCCCGATGGATTGGAACGCGCTGTTGGAAACCATTTTGAAAAAATTCGGCTGCCAAACCGGAACCCTCCATCAGGCGGTGGATGGAGCTAGGACGCTGACGCTTGTCTGCCAGATCGGCGTGCCCGAATTTTTGATAGAAAAAATCGCTTCGATCCCTTTCGGCAAAGGCATCGCCGGGGTCGCGGCCGAGCGCAAGGAGGCAGTGGAATTGTGCAATCTCCAACAGGATCTTGGCGGGGTCGCGAAGGTCGATGCACGCCAAACCGGAGTCTCCGGCTCGCTCGCGGTGCCGGTAATTTCTGCCACTTCCGGCGAGGTCATCGGCACTCTGGGCATCGGTAAATTCGCGCCCTATGAGTTCACCACCGAGGAGAAACAACGACTGATGGACCACGCGGCGGAGGTCGCCGGGCAATTCGAACACAAACAGATTTGAGGTGGTTGACCCGGCGGGCGATGTGATTAGACTCGGCCCATGACAACGGTGGAATCAGCCAACAAGATTCTCGATACGATGCTCGGACACCTCGGTTTCACGGCGACGATCGAGGTGCAGGAAACCCATGACGGACCTTGCTTGCAGATTCATTCGGGCGAGAGCGAGGCCATCATCGGCAAGGACGGCGACCGCCTCGACGACTTCCAATATCTCGTCAATCGCATCGTCCGTAGGCATCTGCCCAAGGCCGAGCGGATCAAGGTAGATTGCGGCCATTTCCGCTCAATCCAAGAAGACCATTTGAATGACGAAGTGAAGGGCATCGCCGACCGGGTGAAAACCACGGGTAAAGCATTCCAAATGCGCCCGCTCAATGCATACTATCGGCGCTTAGTTTACAATGTGCTGGCCGACGATCCGCAAATCGTTTCCCATTCGCCGCAGGGTGATGATCGTCTCAAGCGGATTACGATTTCCGCGAAATCAGCACCCGCCTCTGCCTCATGAAAAAATTCTTGTTTGATTGTGGGACTCGCGACGCAGTTGCATCCCTTGGATTTCTCGCACTGCGGGTGATGGTGGGACTGATGATGCTCATCGGCCACGGCATCCCGAAAATCCGGGATTATACCAACCTCAAAACGTTTTTCTATGTGCCGGAAATGTTACCTACAAGCTGGGCACCTCTATCTCTGATGGCGTGCATCGGCGCGGAGGTCGTGGCTGCATCATTGATCATTATCGGCTTCGCCACTCGCCCGGCGGCGTTTGCGTTAGGATTTACGATGGTGGTCGCCGCCTTTGGCAAACTTGGCTCCACGCCATGGTTCCTCAACTCGCCCAATCTCATCGAGACCAAAGAACTGCCGTTAGTCTATCTAATCACGATGATCGTCATCATCCTAGCGGGTGCGGGTGCTTATTCGTGCGACGCCGCGATCTACAGAGAGACCAAACGCCGCCGTTGGTGAGATATGGAAACGCACCGACTCGTTCTCCCCGGCGATCTCAATCACTATGGGTTTCTGTTTGGCGGGCGGCTGTTAGCATGGATCGACGAAGCCTCATGGATCGCCGCTAGCCTCGACTATCCACACTGCCAATTCGTCACCGTGGCGATGGACACCGTGGAATTCCGCCAGAGCGTGCGCGACGGCACCATCCTGAGGATTTCCTGCATCCGTGAGCGCGAGGGAGATACCAGCGCCACCTATGCGGTGAATGTCACCGATGAAAGGGCCGGAAGTGGCCTAATTTTCTCAACTCGGGTGACCTTCGTCAGTGTCGATGACGCGGGCCACAAGCGCACCATCCGAGGCTGAATTGTATGATAGAAACCGTCGATGTCGTCCTGCCCTTGGAGAAATCTGAGGACGACGACGCCCGCCGCCAAGCGGCTGCGGTGAAGCTCGGCATTCACCTAACACGCATCGGCGGGATCAAACTTCGCAAGCATTCGATCGACGCCCGTCAACGCGCGGTCAAGGTGCAGCTTCGTCTCGATGTAGCGCTGGATGGCCCCTTGCCCCCGGATGAGACGCCGCACTGGGCCGCCCCGCCGCTTCGGTCCGGCGCTCGCCCGGTCATCATCGTCGGTTGCGGTCCGGCGGGATTGTTTGCCGCGTTGCGGTGTCTGGAAAACGGCCTGAAGCCAATTCTGCTGGAGCGGGGGAAGGACGCCAGCGCGCGCCGTTTCGACCTGGCGCCGCTGCTGCGCGAGGGCCGAGTGATCGAGGAGTCCAACTACTGCTTCGGCGAGGGCGGAGCCGGCACTTTTTCCGATGGCAAGCTCTACACCCGCGCCACCAAGCGCGGTCCAGTCGCCAAGGTTTACGAAGTGCTGGTCGCCCACGGCGCGCCCGAGGAAATCCTTACTGATGCCCACCCGCACATCGGTTCCAACCTGTTGCCCAACGTCGTCAAGGCGCTCCGCCACTCGATCATCGCGGCCGGCGGTGAAGTTAGATTTCAAACCAAGGTCGTCGATCTGCTGATCACCCATGGCCACATCCACGGCGTGGTCACTGCTGGCGGAGAAGAAATCCTGGCGGACTCGGTGATCCTCGCGACCGGCCATTCCGCCCGCGACATCTATCGGCTGCTGGCGGCGAAGCATATTCTGTTGGAGCCGAAGCCATTCGCGGTGGGATTTCGCATCGAGCATCCGCAGCCGTTCATCGACCGCACCCAGTATCATCTCGATTACGGCCAGGAGCGGCCGCGGTTGCTGCCCGCCGCGCGCTATCGGCTGGCGACGAAGATCCGCGACCGCGGCGTACACTCGTTCTGCATGTGCCCCGGCGGCTGGATCGTCCCGGCCTCCACTGAGAACGACGAGGTGGTCGTCAACGGGATGAGCCTGTCGCGTCGCGATTCGCCATTTGCTAATTCCGGCATGGTCTGCACTGTCGAGCCGGACGACCTGCGCCCGCTTGTTAAGGAACACGGGGTCCTCGCCGGATTGGTCTTCCAAAAGGAAATCGAACGCACCGCGAAGCTCGCCGGCGGCGGTGGCCAAGTCGCGCCGGGCCAGCGCGTCACCGATTTCCTCGACGGGAGAATTTCTTCCAGCCTCCCCGACACCAGCTATTTTCCTGGCACGAATTCCGCGCCGCTGCACGACTTGTTGCCGCCGTGGATCACCAGCCGGATGCGCGAAGGCATGCGGTTGTTCGGTCGCCAAATCCACGGTTACATTTCCATGGAAGCGCTGTTGTTAGGATTTGAAACTCGCACCAGTTCCCCAGTTAGAATACCTCGCCGAGATGACACTTTGGAGCACCCCGAAGTCGGCGGACTCTTCCCCTGCGGCGAAGGCGCAGGCTACGCCGGCGGCATCGTCAGCGCCGCCATGGACGGCCTGCGGATCGCCGATGCGGTGTGTGGCAGACGTTGAATCAGCGGGTTATTTTCAAACGTTGTTCCAAATGCTCGTATTCACCCAGATGCACCCGCATTAGGCTCTTCCAAAGCTTCCCGTGATTTGGCACCGAGAAATGCAATAGCTCGTGGACGATTATATAATCCGCCAGATCCTTCGCCATTCCTAGCAGCTCATCATTGAAACTCAGCGTCCCCGCCGAGGAACAGGACGCCCACTTCCGAGTCATCGGGCGGATGTAAATCGAGTGCGCGTCCACTTCCAGTTTCCGCGCCCATTCCATCACCCGTCCCTTGAACTCCTCCCGGTCCCGCCAGCCGTCTGCAACGTGGCTGCCGCGTCTCGCGGCAGGCCGTGCTTGCGGCGTCTCGCCGCAATCCTTCATTTTTCCAGAGCGACTCATCTCTTAAACGCTTTCTCCAACAAACTGAACAACTCCTCCACTATCACTGCGACCTTCTCCAAATCATCCTCCTCGGAACACACCGCGAAGGTCACCTGCTTCCGCAGCTCGCGCAACTCGGCTTCTCCATCTTTCCACCCCGGATGCTTGCCAAACGCCTCGCGGATCTTCGCGCTCACCTTTTCTGGATTCGCGATCCCGTCCTCCGTCATCTTGCAAAGCACGAAGTAGCTCAGCCCATCCAGCCCCTTTTCCGCCTGCTCGTTCTTCATCTGCTGATTTTTCTCAATCTCCCCCATCAACTCCGTCAATGCATCCTCCGTGGAACTCTGCCGGTCTTCAAATGCTTCTTGAATGGCCTTCGCCCGCTCGGCCATTGCCACAAGGAACGGGTCATTGCTCTCTTCCTCCGCCTGTTTCTCAATCGCCTTGATCAAGTTAATCACCTTCGTCGCCTTGCCGTCTTTTGCAGCAATTGTCTCAAGTGTTGCCTTGTCAATTAACAGGAACGGCGTTTCCAGTTCTCTCAAAAATGCGCCCACGTGCCCCTGCACCAGTTCGTTCGTTTTTTTCCCCAGGCTCCACGTTCTCCTTGTAGTGCTTCGCCACGAACTCCGCCACCTCAGAATCGTGGATTCTTAGATTTCCCCGCCCACGCCCTTGAACTTCTCCACAAACGCGGAAATCTTTTGGAAGACTGTTTGCTTCTTCATTTTGTATTGCGGGTTCAACGGACTCATTTTGGGAAGAGTTCGGGGCCGTGAATTATTGCCCCTCACACGCATTTAGTGCTTGTTTAGGAGGCTGTTAGATTTTGGAAAAATTTATACCTAACACGCCTCCCTGTAAATCCATTGTCGGTGTCGAATTTCTCAAGCCTCTCGGCAGGTTTCTCGATCTCTCCCGATCCCGTCGGAACTGCCCCGCACTCCCAGACGAGCTTTGGCTTGAAGCTGGCGTCCGCCGTTGCCTGGGTCTGTTTCAAAGCGGTCGGGATTTTCTTCAGGATCTCGCGGATCGCCACGA
>JAYTEI010000236.1:0-7264 GCA_043735445.1 Akkermansiaceae bacterium
GAAGTGAGTGGCAGATGGGCCAAGGATTCGGGTGTGAATCACGGGCAGAACTGACTAGATAGAAGCCATGAGGATCGAAGTGGAACAGGAAACTGACGGTCGCTGGATCGCCGAAGCGCCAGAAATTCCGGGCGGCTTGGCCTACGGCGACTCGAAGGATGAGGCGATCTCCAAGGTGGAGATGCTGGTTCTCACAATCCTCGCGGACCGCTTGGAGAATGGCGAACCTGCACCGGAATTGGACAAAGTGTTTACCGTCGCGGCATGAGCCACTGGGGGTCATGCAAGGCGCGTTTGGTTTTCCGGGCGCTCCTCAAGGTCGGCTGGTCGCAGAAACGCGCAGCAAGGGGCTCACCCCGGGTGTTAGAGAGAGACGGCTCCGCAGATTTCGTGTTCGCATTTCACGATGGCTAGGAAATAGGACCGAGGATGTTGGCGCGGAGCGCCAAGCACACCGGCCTCACCCCCGCAGATCTCTAAACTTATGATCGCCGATTTTGATTGGAGAATGACTCACGGCAGGACAGTTTCCCCCCGCCGCTCCCCGGACGGTCGCAGTTTCCGCGCAAGCGGGAGGTGAGGAAAGTCCGGACACCACAGGGCAACGCGCCTCATGAAAGTGAGGGACGGGTGACGTGAGAATCCCGGACAGACAGTGCAGCAGAAAGATACCGCCGATGGTCCGCAAGGACACAGGCAAGGGTGAAATGGTGGAGTAAGAGCCCACCGCGAATCCGGGTAACCGGACGGCACGGCAAACCTCGCGTGGTGCAAGACAGAACAGGGAAAGGGCTGCCCGTCCGATCATTCCCGGGTATTAGTCGCACCCTGCGCAAGCAGGGCGCTCCGCTCCGGCGGGGTGAGAGAAATGGCCGTCCAGCCCCGCAAGGGGGGGACAGAATCCGGCTTACAGGGGAGCGGCACTCCCCTGACCGGTGACCGTTGCAGGATGCACGAGGTGCCTCGGATATGCACCGGAGCAACGCAGCCTTAACGCGGCTTGGTATCTGATTCCGCCCTACTTTTAGGCAATGCGCACTTCCGGCACAGGGTCTGCGATAGGGAGGGTTGAAACTGCGACTGCGAATCTCGCGGTCGCGCACTCAACTAACATCTCAACCCACATATTTATGAAAAACCGAAATTTGACTCACTTGGCGCTGCTCATTTCCATGGTCGCCAGTCCACTCGCCCTCGCCGAGAAGCCAGCGGACAAGACGACCCCGGAGCGGAAGGCGATTTTGACGGATGCCCAGCCCGCGGTGGCGTTAGAAACGACAGTGGTCGAAGAAAAAGTGGTGGTGGTGCCAGCAACCCCACCAGTGAAGCAAGGATCGCTAACGGATCTCATTTCCGACAGTGTTACATTCACAACCTTGAAGGCGGCGTTGAAAGCCTCCGAGCTGGACGTGACGCTCGGACAAAAGGGTGTTTACACCCTCTTCGCGCCGACGGATGAGGCGTTTGATAAGCTGCCCGCCGGCACGCTCGGCAAGCTGATGCTCCCTGAAAACAAGGAGAAGCTGCGCTCGCTGCTACTCTATCACGTCGTCCCCGGCCAGATGCTGGCGGTGGACTTGAAGGAAGGTGAAGTCAAGACGATGAATGGCGAGAAAGTGAAGATCGAGATCGGCGACAGCAAAGTCAAAATCTCCGATGCGAAGGTCTTCAGCACCGACGTGATGGCGAACAACGGCGTGATGCATTCCATCGGCACGGTGATGATTCCAAAGTCGCTCGAAGGCTTCTCCGGCCTCGATAAGTGACCTAACCCTCGATTCCTAACAGCACCTGTGGCAGTCGCCGCAGGTGCTCTTCTGTTGGGTGGGGGTTCGTTCCGGCCGGGTGCATGACAAAAAAGTCATGAAGCCTTGAGCCAGCGGCGGGCTTTGGCTTGGCGAGCGGCGAGGATGGGGCGGCGGGCTTGCCAGGCGGCTTCAAAGTGCGGGCTTTTGAGCAGGCAACGAAGTTGCAGGATGTTCTCCGCGCCTGCCTCACCCCAGAACATGCCGGATTGTTTGAGGCGGCGCCCGACGACTGCCTTGCATCCGGCTTCTATCACGCCGCTGCCAATGAAGTATCCTTGGCTGCGGAAGTCGCCGTAACGGGTGCGCTCAATGTGGGTGGTGAAGTAGGCGATCTCGCGGCGCGCGGTTTCTTGGCGCTGCTCATTGAGATCTGGAGTGGTGGCGAGCAGCCGCTTGGCTTGGTCGAGGATGCCTTGGACGTCGCTTCGTTTGAGTTCGGATGCCCAGATGGTTTGCTGGGCGGTGCCGAATTCCCCGTCACCAAAGAGCGCTTGGGCGAGATCGCCGAGGTGTTCGACGGCGTGATAGAAGTCGAGTATCTGAATGGCGGTAGGGAAGTAGAGACGGGCGTTTTCCCAGATCCATGCGGCTCCGTCGCCAAGGAAGATGACGATCTGGGCGAGGGCGAGTCCGCGCCGGATGGCTTCGGCGCGGAGTTGTTCTCCGCTGGCACGGCAGTCTCCCATGGTGCCGACGTAGCTGGTGGAGTCGGGATCGCGCATCGGGTTTCCATCCTTGTCGGTGGTGGTCTGGGTGAAGACACAACCGAGTTTGGCTTCGCGGGTGCGAGCGGTGCCGTCGGGCTGTTTGCCTTTCTTGCCGGTGAGTTCCTCGGGGCGGAAGGGTACGCCGGTGCCGTCATTTTCAAGATAGAGGATGGGGATGGGTTTGGTGTTTTCTGGAAGTGTGAGAGCAGGCAGCGCTTCTGTTAGATCTGGGGTGAGTCGGTTGACGAGGCGGTGGAACGAACGCATTTCGAGTTTTAGACCGGTGAAGAGGTTGAGGATGTGCTGCGCCTCCTGATAGGAATCGCCGGCGTTGGCGGAGGCTTGGCAGATGAGTTTGGCCAACGCCGGGGTGTGATGCTCGGTGATATCAAGGATCAGGTCGAGAGGGGCGCGGCCGCTGTGACTGTTGGCGTGGTGAAAGTAGCGGCGCTTGAGCGTGATGGTGCCAAACAGGGTGTGAACGGGGATGGGGCGGTTGTTGTGGACGGTTTCGCCGGGCAGCGGGAGGGTGTCGTCGGGGATGAGTTGGCGGTCGTTAAGCAACTCCTCGACGATGGCACAGGCGTCACGGGCAAAGGCGTCGCGCAGGCCGGTTTCGAGCCATTGGGTTAGATTTTCGGGTTCTTCTTTGTGGGTGAGTCTTTGGCGCGCTTGGACGAGGAAGAGTTCTGTTTCGCGGTATTTTTCGGCGAGGTATTGAGTTTGGAGGTTTTTTTTTCGGTGTTTGCGGCGGCGGGTTCGGTGGCCCGCAGGGCGATGGTGTGTTGGATGTTGAGTTGGGCGAGTTGTTGGCAGAGTTGTTCAAAGCGATGGAAGTTGTCGATGTCCTCGCGCAGAAGCAGAGCCTCGTCGGTGGTCACGCTGCGGGTTTGGTTGCGGCCGTCCTGCCAGATCTGGAATTTGAAATAGGGTCCGAACTTGACGGTGTCGCCGTTGGGGGCTGGTCGCTCGACATATTGCTCGGAGAGCGTGCCTCGGCGCATCTGTGTGATGGAGCCGAGTTCTTCAAGGATGGGTTGACGGGCGGCGGATGTGGTTGGCGTATTCATCAGGCGAATAATTACCTATGCACATAGAAACTTTCAAGGCCAAAAAAATCAACGCCCGTAGAGTGGCTTTGATTTTTTTGTCATGCACCCTCTTCAATGCCTTCTTCGCTTTTGAGCTTGGCTTCGAAGAGGCGCAGGAGGTTGTGAATTTGCCTTTGGCGATGCCGACACTTTCCTTGATCCAAGCTTCGAACTCGGCGTCAGAGTCTCCAAGGAACGACTCCGAAAGGATGATCTTGGGCAGCGCGGCGGAGTTGACCGGCTCGCTGGGATGGGGATTCGATGCCGTCTGATGCGATGCTTCCTGCTCCAGCGGGTAGGAGCGGAGCAGGGTCATGAGTTTGTCCGCGAGGACGGAGGGCGAGACTTTGACCTGCTTGACGGATTTCTGGAGCTTGTTGATGTCCTTTTGGAGCTGCTGGAATTTTGCCTTGCGGACGGCGAGTTTGGCGGAACGGATGAGATCCTTTTCGGAATCGGCGAGGAGGTTGAGCCTGAGGAAGGCGTCGAGGAATTCGAGGGCGCGGCGTTCGTTGGGGCCGGGGTTGTTGTCGAGCGCCTTGTCTGCGACGGCGGCTTCGGCGGCGCGGTCGCGGAAACACTGGAGGGCATCGCGAATGTCTTCGTGATGGTGGTCTGGGAGTGGTAGCGAGGGCTCTGCGGGATCGGGGGCGCGGAATTCGCGGGCGGCCTCGACGATGGAGATTTCCTCGACGCGGAGGGTGGCAGATTCAAGAAACAGGCGGGACGCCTGTGCCCCTTTCTTGGCAGATTCAAGAAACAGGCGGGACGCCTGTGCCCCTATCCGTAGATCTGGCTGTCCTCGCCGAGGGCGCTGTGGAAGGCCTGGAGCTTGAGAATGGCCTTTTTCCGCAGCTCGATGTCGCCATCGACGCGGGAGGTCGGATAGAAATTGTAGATGTAGATGCAGGTGGCCTGGGTGCCGATGCGGTTGACGCGGCCGATGCGCTGCATGAGGCGGGTGGAATTCCACGGCGTGTCGTAGTTCACGATGACGTTCGCGCGGTGGAGGTTCACGCCTTCTGCCAGGACTTCGGTGGAGACGATGATGTCGTATTCGTGGGCCTGCTCCTTGAGCGGGTGGTTGGCGTCGAAGTTAGCGCGAACCAGTGGCATGACTTTGGCGCGGTTCGCGGCATCGACGGTGAGGATATTGCGCCCGATGCCGGCGGCGTTGAGCCTTTCCGTGAGGTAGGTGGTGGTTTCCTTGGACTCGGAGAATATGACCAGCTTGCCATCGCGATTTTCGTCGCGGTTGAAGAGGTCGGCCTTGAGGTAGCGGAGGAAGGTGTCGAACTTGGGATCTTCCTTCACCGCATCCCAGCGGATGCAGAGGTCTTCGAGGATGGCGAGGTCGCCTAGCAGGCCGGTGAGGAAGCCTTGCTCGAAGTCGTCCGGCGTGCAGATGGAGATGGTCGGGTCGGTGGGTTGGCACTCCTCGATTTTCGCGATGAGTTCGTTTTCCCGGTCATCCAACAGATACTCGGTGACTTTGAGATTCGGCGCGATGTAGATGGCACCTTTTTCAAACATGGCCGCCATCACGCGGGTGGCATCGCGGAAACGGCGGAGGGATTGGCGGAAGGCGTGGAAGCTGCTGTCGAGCCGCTTCACTAACAGCACGCGCATGATGGTGGCGAGCTGGAGGGAGATGAGGTCCGCATTGGCATAGTTCGCCTTGATTTCCGGCTTGAGGAACTGGATGGCCCGGTAGCGGTTGTAGGTGAATCCGCCGCTGCCGGACGCGGCGAGGGTGGACATGGTGCGGTCGTAGAGCGTCTCGATCTCCGGCGGCAGCGGATAGAAAATCCGGCGCGGCGGGGCGACTTCCGGGAAGAGGATGTTCTGGGCGTCGAGATCGGTCTTGTATTCGGGATTCTCGATGAGGTCGCGGCGGGTCCGGCGGACGATGATTTCCGACATGACCTTTTCGCGGATGAGTTCATAAACCGCCTTGACCTCGTGGCGGGCGGCTTCCGGATGCGGGGGCATTTTTCGCCCGCTGGAATTCCTTTTCGCGGGCGGCGAAGAAGCGCTGGAGATTGTGGACGTTGAGGGTGGAGTCCTTGAGATCCTGGAAGAGGGCGATGAGGTTGCGGAGATCGGCCGGGCGGTTGTTGAGCGGCGTGGCGGAAATGAGGATGACCTTTTTCCGCAGGGGCTTGCCGTCGTCGCCGATCCTGCGGGTGTCGGTCTTGCAAATGCGCTGGAGTAGATCGAACGCGCCGGACGAGTCGTTCCGGAAACGATGGGCCTCGTCCACGATGATGAGGTCGTAGCGCTCGGCATTGCGGACCTTGTGCAAACTGCCGTTGGTGATGATGCGGACGTTGTCGAGGTGGAACTGGTCTCTGGCTGCTTCCCAGTTCTCCAGCAAGGCGGGTGGAACGACGATCAGCGTATGCGAGCGGTGGTCGGGGAAGCCATTGTGGAAGAAGAATTTCCGGGCGATCAGAGTGGCGATGATCGTTTTTCCTAGGCCGACGACATCGGCGAGGAAGAAGCCGTTGTGCTTCTGGAGCAGGCGCACACCCTGGGTGACGGCATCGACCTGATAGCTGAGGCGCTTGAAGCCTTTCGGAAGGTCCTCGGTGGCGTTGGGATCGTAGTCGATGGCCTGGCCGAAGTATTCGATAAGGAGCTTGAAATAGAGCTGATAGGGTGAGATTTCCGTGCCGAGGTAGGTCTTGGCGGCGACTTCCTTGATGTCCTTCGGCAGGACATCGACGGATTCCTTCCAGAGTGCCTCGAATTCTGCGGTGGCGAATTTCACGTCGTCGAAGTCGTGAAGGAGGACGTTGAACTCGTAGTTCGACTCGGGACCGCGGGTGCCGAGACCGGCTTCGGTGAGATTCGACGAGCCGGTGATGACGGCCCCGGGGCGGTGCTCGTTGAAGCCGTCCGGGCGGAAGATGTAGATTTTCGCGTGGAGGTTTTTCGTCGGATGGGCGCGAACTTGGATCCGCTTGGTCGAGACATCGTCGATGAACTGGAGGATGCCATTTTCGACTTGGGACGAGTATTCGGCTTCCTCGATGTCCTTGAGGAGACTGGCTTTGATCTGCGCGAGTGTTTCCCCTTCCGCACCATGAAAAAGCAACCCGCGCTTCTGGTAGTCGGCGATCAGTGAATCGACATTGATGCCGACGAGAATCCGGATTTCAGGGACGTTTTCCAGAAGGGGCCGAACCGCGAACCAACCGGAAGAGCGGAGATAGCCCACCAAAGCGTCGAATGCCGCGAGATCCTTGTTGGATGCGAAAACGCCTTCAAACTTGGCAAAGAGCGTCTGCGCGCCGTGGTTAGTGAAGAAGCGGGTGGACATCGAAAACCTCAAATGGACTGGCTGAAAACGACGTTAGTCAACCCGCCCGTCAGCAGGAAGAACGAGTTGGCGGGGCATGCAGCAATCGGCAAGAGCCTCGGGGAAATCTCACCCGACGAGTTCAGCTTCATGATCGGTCCCGACATGCGCTTCGACCATGTGGAATACGAGGAAGGCAAAGGCGTGAAGGAATTGTTAGCCTTTTACATGGGCAAGAACACCCCGGACCGCCAGGAGTTCATCATCGCCAACCTCCGCGACGATGTGGACAAGCAGGTGGCGTGAGCAAAAAGTAGTCCAGGACTTCAGTCCGTCTTCGTGATTAAACAACGG
>JAYTEI010000237.1:0-3284 GCA_043735445.1 Akkermansiaceae bacterium
ATGGACTTGGCGCGCTCGATGACGGGCTTGGGCAGTCCTGCTAGACGGGCGACTTGGATGCCGTAGGATTTATCCGCAGCACCGGGGAGGATCTTGTGAAGGAAGATGATTTCCTCGTTCCACTCTCTCACGGCGACGTTGTAGTTGGCGACGGCGGGGCGGGTGTTAGCCAGATCCGTTAGCTCGTGGTAGTGGGTGGCGAACAGAGTCCGGCAGCCGATGCTGTCATGCAAATGCTCGGCGACGGCCCAGGCGATGGAGAGGCCGTCGAAGGTGGCAGTGCCGCGGCCGATTTCGTCAAGAATGACCAGCGAGCGGTCGGTGGCATGGTTGAGGATGAGGGCAGTTTCACTCATCTCGACCATGAAGGTGGATTGGCCGCGTGAGAGATCGTCGCTGGCACCGACGCGGCAGAAGATGCGATCCACTAGGCCGAGCGTAGCGGATCCGGCAGGGACGAAGGCGCCGATCTGGGCCATCACGGCGATGAGCGCGATCTGGCGGATGTAAGTGGATTTACCGGCCATATTCGGGCCAGTTAGAATTTGGAGGCGGGCGGTGTCGGGATCGAGTTCGGTGTCGTTAGGGACGAATTTCACGTCGGTGAGAGTTTGCTCTAACACCGGGTGGCGGCCGTTGGTGACGAAGAAGCCGTTGCCATCGTTCAACACGGGACGGCAGTGGCGGTGATATTGGGCGACTTCGGATAGAGCGCAGAGTACATCTATTTCCGCGACGGCGGCGGCGGTTTCCTGAAGCGTGGGCAAATGGGCGATGACGCGGGTGCGGAGTTCGAGAAAGAGTTCGTTCTCTAACTGCTTAGAGCGTTCTTCGGCACCGAGGACTTTGTTCTCCATTTCCTTGAGCGCGGGAGTGATGTAGCGCTCGGCGTTAGACATGGTTTGCTTGCGGGTGTAGTCGTCCGGGACTTTGGCTAGATGGCTGGTGGTGATCTCGATGAAGTAGCCGAAGACGTTGTTGAATTTGATTTTCAACGAGTCGATGCCGGTGCGCTTGCGTTCGTCTTCTTGGAGGCGGGCGATCCAGTCCTTGCCGCCGCGCGAGGCGTCGCGGAGTTCATCGAGCGCGGGCGACCAGCCGTCGCGGATGACGCCGCCGTCGCGGAGGTGGGAGGGCGGCTCGTCGGTTAGAGCTTGGGTTAGCATTTCCGTGAGTTCGTGAAACTCGTGGAGTCGGGAGCACAGATGGGGCTGCAGCGACGGGGTGTGGGGGAGCGAGGCGAGGTCTTGTTTGAGCGCGGGGATGTGGGAGAGGGAAATGCAAAGCGACTGGAGATCGCGGGCATTTCCCGAGCCTTGGGAGAGGCGGGAAGTAGTGCGCTCGATGTCGCGGATGCCTTTGAGGGCATCTCGGCATTTCGAGAGCAAATATGGTTCAGCTAGAAATGAGGCGATGAGATCCTGGCGAGCAGTTAGAGCGGTGAGGTCGCGGAGCGGATGGAGGATCCAGTCGCGCAGCAGGCGGGCACCCATCGGGGTGGCGGTGCGGTCAAGGACACCTAGCAGCGTATGGGCCTTGCCGGAGCGGGAATCGACAAGGTCGAGATTTCGCTGGGAGGCGGCGTCGATGAGGACGTGATCCGCGCTTTCCCTAACATGCGGTGGATGCAGGTGTCCGCAGGGACGGCGGAGCTGGTGGATAAGGTAGTGGAGGACGCCACCGGCGGCACCGCTGGCGGCGTGGAGGCTCGCGCAACCGAAGCCGTCTAACGAGTGGACGTTGAAATGGTCCTTGAGAAGCTGGGAGGCGTGCTCGGGGAGAAAGGTGTAACCCTCATACACAAGGCAGTTCGTGAGTTTTCCAAACTCGGCGGTCTGGTGATCCGGGATCAGAAGTTCGGACGGAGAAATGCGGGCGAGTTCGTCTTCTAGCAGACCGAGATCGGCGAACTCGGCGATGGTGAACTCGCCGGTGGTATGATCCACACAAGCAAGTCCGACAGATTTCCCGTGACGACAAACGGCTGCTAGATAGTTCGGGCGCTGGTTATCTAGCAGCGCGTCGTCGTCGATGGAACCGGGGGTGAGGATGCGGGCGATCTCGCGTGAGACGAGTTTCCCGGCGACGGGTTCGGACGTTTGTTCGGCGATGGCGACGCGTTTTCCGGCCTTGAGCAAGCGGGCGATGTAGCCTTGCGCCGCGTGATAGGGGACGCCGCACATGGGAGTGCCGCCGCGTTTTGTTAGCGCGACATTCATGATCGGCGAGGCGGCTTTCGCGTCGTCGAAGAACATTTCATAGAAGTCGCCTAACCGGTAAAACAAGATGATGTCGGCGGGCAATGAGCGCCGCATGGCCTGGTATTGGGCCATCATCGGCGTGAGTGCGGGCTCGGACATGGCGGGAGACTGATGGGGCGGTTTGGAAGAATCAAGGAGGGAGGAATGCCGTGCCAAGTATGGCACTGCAGTTTGGCCTCTGACTAGACAATGGCACGCGCGGATTTTTCCCTGTCCCATCAATCACTCAATTTCGCTGGATATTTATCTAGTGATTTGAATAGATTTCCGCATAGGATCCCCAACCAAAGTCCAACTCATCAGCCGCAAGGCCAGCGAACAGTATTACATCAACTTCCCGTCCGCCGTCGCCCAAGCCATGGAATTCGCCAAGGGCGAGTGTGCGACTGGACCGCCGATTACCGACTCTACTCCAAACACCGCGTCGCCGAATCCCACCTCTTCGACCAAGCCCGCGACTCATTGCTTGAAAACCTCGCCCCCGGCCAACCCCTCGTCGTCGCCTCGCTCGGCAACGCGACCTTGCCTGCTGGCGATCCCCGCCGCTTCGCCAAGGCAGTCGAGGAACCAATCAATGGCCACAATGGATTGTTAGACGGCGCACTCACCGCGGAGGCTGCGGCGTGGGTGGTCCGCGTCGCCAGCCTCGCCCAACGCCCGAAAGGGGGCCACCCGGTTCGTCGGCGGGACCGTTAGCGACGGCGTGCTGCTCGCCGAAATTCAAACGCCACAGGTCGTGGAACTCGGCCCGCAACTCGTCGCCAGGCAAGCCTGGGAGGCGCTGGATTTCACCCCGATGCTCCGCAAAATCTAGGCATGAACCCGACCGCCACCGCGAGGTGACTAACACCCACTTCGAAGGCGTTTGCGCCAAAAATCCAAAGGCCAAACACGGTAAAAACAAACCGCAACGCAACGCTTGCCGACAAGTGGCCGTCGGCATGGCCTTCGACAGAAAACGGCTTTGCCCTCGCCCACGAAGTCTTCGAGGGCAACAGGGCGGACACCAAAACCCTCCGCCTC
>JAYTEI010000238.1:0-7234 GCA_043735445.1 Akkermansiaceae bacterium
GTCCTCGATCTGCTCGAAGTTTTCTCGCTCCAGGACTTCCGCGATGAGCTTGCCACCAGCCTGCCTTACGGTGCGCAGCGGCGATTGGAGATCGTCCGCGCCCTCGCGACCCAACCGAAGCTGCTGCTGCTGGATGAGCCTGCTGCCGGAATGAATCCGTCGGAAAAGGAAGACCTCATGCAGCTCATCGAGTTCATCCGCAAGCGTTTCAGCATGGCCATCCTGCTGGTCGAGCACGACATGAAAGTCGTCATGGGCATCTGCGAACGCATCGCCGTCCTCGAATACGGCCGCAAAATCGCCGAAGGCAGTCCGAAGGAAATCCAATGCCACCCGAAGGTGATTGAGGCATACTTGGGGGCGGCGGCGGTTTAGTTGATGGTTGAGAGTTGATGGAAAGATAAGAAGACATGTTTGGATTTGAACGACTCGAAGTTTGGCAGAAAGCGATTGATTTCGCGGATACAGTTTACTCGGTTACTCGCGAATTTCCTTCGGACGAGCGCTTTGGCCTGCCCAACCAAATGCGGAGAGCAGCCGTCTCCATTTCCTCGAATATCGCTGAAGGCAGATCCAGGAACTCGCGCAAGGACTTCGCCCGTTTCATCGAGATCGCCACGGGCTCGCTCTTTGAGGTGGTTTCCCAATCCTATATCAGCAGGAACCAAGGCTTTCTAACGCCGGAAGAATTTGAAATTCTTTACCTTGCCGCCGAGGAACAGGGACGAATGCTTAGCGGACTTCGGCGTTCCATGTTGGACCAGCCATGATTGCGGCACCAGTTTCCCCCTTCTTCTCTTTCCATCAACTATCAACCTTCAACTCTCTTGCTCACCGTCGAAAATCTCCACGTCAGTTACGGAGCCATCAAAGCCCTTCACGGTGTTAGCCTGAAGGTGGCGAAAGGTAGCATTGTTACCTTGATCGGTGCGAATGGCGCTGGTAAATCCACCACCCTGAGGGCGCTCTCTGGATTGGTGAAATCCACGGCGGGATCCATTCTATATGATGGCCAGGAAATCTCTAAACTTCCGGCGCATAAGATCGTGGGTCGTGGGTTATGTCATGTGCCGGAAGGCAGGATGATTTTCTCGAATCTCACGGTGATGGAAAACCTCAAGATGGGAGCCTATCTCCAGCGTGATAAGCGGTGGATCGCGGCGCAGACTGACTATGTGTATAGCCTGTTCCCGCGCTTGAAGGAACGTGAGAGTCAAACCGCTGGTACACTTTCTGGCGGTGAGCAGCAGATGTTAGCTATTGGTCGCGCACTGTTGGGTAAGCCGGAGTTTCTGATGCTCGATGAGCCATCGCTCGGCATCGCGCCGTTGTTGGTGAAGTCGATCTTTGAGCGCATCGTGGAGATTAACCGCGAGCAGGGGCTTACTATCTTATTGGTTGAGCAGAATGCGAATCTGGCACTGGATGTTTCGAGTTATGCCTATGTCCTGGAGACCGGAAAAATTCTATTGGAAGGCCCATCCGCGCAACTCAAAGCGGACCCGCAGGTGCAGGCGGCTTATCTAGGCGCATGAGTGTGGAGGGTGGCCCCTCCTGTCCGCCTGCCAATGGGTGGTGAAAGACTCGTGCCCTCGGCGCATTTCCTTTCGCATCTCATTGGCTCCTTATCCGCGATGCTTCCAGCCCGGTAGCAGAAAGATCGAGATTCCCATGCTTAGTAAAATCCCGATGACGGACACATTTCCCAAGCTAACAAGCGCATCACTGGAGGAAAATACCAGTGAGCCGAAGCCGATGACGTTAGACGCGCCGCAGAATAACAGCGCCTTGCCGGTGCCTTGCCAGAGGTCTTTGAAATCGCCACCCGTGCGGCGCAGGCTGAGGGTGACGTGGATGGCGTAGTCGATGCCGGTGCCCAGCAGCAACGGGGTGGCCATCAGGTTGACAAAGTTCCATTTCAACCCGGTTAGGCTCATGATGGCGAGCAGCAGCAAGGTGCTGATGACCATCGCAAACAAGGCCAGCACGACGTCGGACACGCGGCGGAAGATGGCGATCATCATGCCGACAAGTAAGATAAACATTGGCACTAACATCCGCGTCATATCCTCCCGCACGAGTTTGGCGATGGCCGGTTTGAAGAGATTCCAGCCGCTCAGCCAGATCCCGCCGCCGGTCATGGCGCGAAACTTTTCGTAATCGGCTCCCGCAGGCTCGACTCCGGCGGCGGGTTCCACTGAGCCTAACACATAGCCACCGCCGCCCGGTTTGCGGGACAAGAACAAGCGCATGACTTCGAGCGCGGCGGGAGATTGCGGATAGACCAAGTTGGATTTGGCTGTCTGGCGGTCCATCGCCTCTAGCACGCTGCTACCGAGCGCCAATCCTTCCTCAGCGAACCCTGCGGCATCGGCCTCGCGGAGCAAGCGTGCGCGGTCTGCTGCTAGAGCGGCCAGAGCTTGGCGGTTGGTGGTTTGTCGCGCGGCATCCGGCCACCATCCATCGGGTAATGCGGCTTGATGAATCGAGCCGGACGCTTGCGCGGCGGCGATCCGTTGGCGGGCTTCGGTTAGGCGCTGGTGCATCTCCGCGTCAGTTTTCGCCTCGACGACGAGGCCCAGCGATTTGCTGCTGTAGGCGGGAAATGCCTGTTGCACCTGCTCGAACGTTTCCATCGCCTCGCTGTTGCGCGGGCGCATGATGGATGAACTAAACTCGGCTCCCGGCAGGCCGTGGATGAGCAAAATGGTCACTGCGGCAAGTGATAGACTCCCGGTGATGGCCCACGACATTTTGCCGCGGGGCAGGATTTTCCCTGACCCTCGCGCGGGTTGGCGATCCACGCCGAACTTCGCGACGAAGGGCAGATAGATCACTAACATCAGCACAGCGGCAGCGCTCAGGCCGATGGCCACGATGCTGCCTAACTGCGCCATCCCCGGTAGCCCGCCGAGATTGAGTGCGAGGAAAACCACGGTGGTCGTTAGAGCACCGAACAGCACCGGCTTGCCGCTGGCGGCCAGCAGTTGCTTGCGATCGTGACCGGCAAGTTTGGCCTCTTGGCAGATCACCAACCCATAGTCCACGGCCAGGCCGATGAGGATTTCAATCGAACTGAGCGCCATGATACTGAGCTCGCCATACAGCCAGCCGGCGATCCCTAACGCCACTGCGAACACGAGGATCAGAATCCCTGTTAGCCCGAGCAGCAGGCTGAAACGCCGCTGCATCCACCAGAACAAAATACCGATCAGCCCAAGCGTGATGCCGATCGAGCCGCTGAGGTCGTTCTCCATCGCCACGCCGATTTCTGAGGAAAATGCTGGCTCGCCCGTTAGGCGCACTTGCAAGCCGGTGGCCTCATTTTTCTGCCACGCAGCCACCGCCGTGCGGAGTTTTTTCAACCATGCATCTGCCTCGCGGTAGCCTTGGATCGGGGCCGGGGAGTCCACGAATAACAGATGCGTGCGACCGTCTTCGCTTTCAAAAGCCTCGCCACCTTGGCCGGAAGAATTCATCAGAGTCGTCACTGCCGGGTGATTGAGAAAACCGAAGGGATCGTGGGCGAGCATCACCATGTCGATGCCTTCCATGGAGGTGGCGACCTTGGCCAATGAGTCTTTGATTGTGGCCGCTGAGTTGGCCGGTGCGAGTCTGTTAGCTTGGGCCGCGGTGACGGCAGGATCGCCATTGAGCCAGAGGTAGGCGAGTAACTCGGCGATGCCTTGCGGCTCCTCGTTCCAGCGCGGTTTCCAGCGGGCGTGTTTGGCCAACCCGGCGGCTTCGAGTTGTTTCCCTAACGATTCCGCCGCACCTGCTAGAGTGCCCGCGTCGTGCTCGCTGCCTTGGATGACGAGGATCAATTCGTCATTGCGGGAAAACGCCTCGTGAAACGCTTTGAGGCCTTTTACTTCGGGCAACTCGGCAGGCAGCATCGAGAGGATGTCGGTGTCGAAGCGCAGCCGCGTGAGGCCGAACGACGCGAATAAAATCGCAGCGACGAGGATGAGTGGAACTGCCAGACGGCGCGACATGCGCGGACTCAAGCGGGAATCTGCCGGGCCTGCAAGGAGTCCCGCCTGCGGGCCTGACGGAGTGCGCGACGCTCTGCTCGCGCCCTGATAGATTCAGCTCTGCTGGATGGGGTGCGGAGCTCTGCCTCTTCTCTTCGAAGAAAGAACTCCGCGCCACATGGAGCAGAGCTTCCCTCCACCACGGCGCGAGCAGAGCTTCACCCACTCTTGTTAGTTCGGCTCATCATCGCTCCACGGGTCGGCATTTACACGACTCTCACCGATGAAGAGCTTCCAACACGGCTCCGGGATGGCATTCGGCGACGCGGAGAAGGGCGCGGGCGGTTCCTTCGGAATGGCGGTGGCCTTGTTCCCAGTTCTGGGGGGGCCGGGGACTGATGCCAATCAGGGCGGCGAACTGGGTTGGGCTGAGGCCGAGTTTTTCGCGAACGGCCTTGGCGTCAGGCTTCGCCCTGATAAATCCGGCCATGCAGGGTGGTGCTGCGTGCCGCCTACTTTGTGTCGCGCAGGATGGTGCCACCCACCTTGAGGCTGGCGGCGAGTTGTTGGAAGTGTTCATCTTTGATGCGTTTCATGGGGAAGGGCGGACGATGGTGTGGGGGAGGCAACCGCTGGGCAGGGACCGACCTTCGGCCGGTCCTGAGAATGTGGTGCGAATGCGTGACGATGGCGGGACGGGACGGCTTTGCAGCGGCGGGTTCATTCGCTATTCATTCGCTATTCATTCGCTGGACCGCCCGGAGGTCGGTCCCTGCCGGGGCGGATTCAGAACGGCTCGTCATCGTTCCATGGATCATCGCTGGCGACATTCCACTCCTCGACGAGATCCGCCGGAAAATCTTCGAGGAAGCGTGACGGGCGGCAAATGATATCCCCGGTGTAGGACTTCGGGTTCATCATCGGGAAGGTTAGATAGAGATCGTCCTTCGCGCGGGTAAGGGCGACGTAGAAGAGGCGGCGTTCTTCTTCTAACATCGGCTGATCGTCCGCTTCGAGGATGCGACCGTTGGGGAATTGGCCGTCCACCAGCCAGATGAGAAACACCACTTTCCACTCCAGCCCCTTGGCTTGGTGGATCGAGGAGAGCGTGACTTTTTCGTCGTCGATGCCGCTCTTGTCGCCGGTTGGCTCGCCATCGACGGAACTCATCAGTGAGAGTTGAGCGAGGAAATCGAGGATATCATCGAAGGTGCCGCCGTATTGCGAGAGTTGTTCGATGTCGCCGCGGCGGTTCTCGAAGTTTTCAAAACTCGCCTTGAGATACTCGTCATAGACGCCTTCGAGGATACTAAAGATCATCTCGGACGGGCGGGCAAACTCGCCGTTGGGGGTGAGTTCGTCCAAGGTATAACAAAGCTGCTCCCAGTGCTTCGCCGCCTTTTTCGGGATCTTGAACTTGAGAAACAAGTCCGACCATTTCGGCGGCAGTTCCTCCTTGTTAGACCAACCGCTTTTTAGCCACTCGCCCCACAACCGTTGCGCGGCGACCGGGCCGCAACCCGGCAGCAGGTTGACCATCCGCATGAAGCTCACCTCGTCGCGGCGGTTCACCACGAAGCGCATGAACGCGGCGATGTCCTTGATGTGGGCCTGCTCGAAAAACCGCAGCCCGCTGGTGATCGCGAACGGAATCCCGCGAACCGTGAGTTCCATCTGGATTTCCAAGCTCTGGAAATGCGCCCGATAGAGCACTGCCATTTGCTCCAGCGGTATCCCCTCGTCGCGCAGTTCTAACATCCGCTGTGCGATGAACGCCGCCTGGCTGCGCGGGTCTTCCAGCGCGACCAGCGCCGGCTTCACGCCGGTGCCTTCCCGCGACGAGCGCAGGTCTTTTTCAAAACGCCCCGAGTTCGCGCGGATCGCGGCGTTAGAGAGATCGAGAATTTCCGGCACGCTGCGGTAGTTGGTCTCGATGGTGAACACTTTGGACCCCTCATAGCGCCTCGGGAAACTCAAGATATGGTCCATGTCCGCGCCGCGCCACGAGTAGATCGACTGCGCGTCATCGCCCACCGCCATCAGGCTGTTGGACGGGCCGACTAACAAGTCAATCATCCGGCCCTGCACCGAGTTGGTGTCCTGATACTCATCCACCAGCACATGCTTGAATTTCTGCTGATAGAGTTCCAACACATCCGGCCGGTCCTCGAACAAGCGCACCGTCATGACTAACAAGTCATCAAAATCCATCGAGTTGGTCGCCAGTTTTTTCGCGATGTAGCCGGTGCGGACGAGCTCGATTTTCTCCATCCATTCGTAGAAATGATCATAGCGGGCGACGATCACTTCTTCCAAGGTCGCGCCGGTGTTTTCGACGAGGCTGAAGATCGAGGCGAGCACGTCGGCTTTGGGGAAACGACGTTGTTTGGTGTCGATGTCGCAGTTGGCGACCACCGAGTTGAGCAGGGACTTCTGGTCGTCGCGGTCGAGGATCGAGAACGAGCGGTTGAAGCCGAGATCCTCCGCGTGGCGGCGCAAAATCCGACTGCCGACCGAGTGGAAGGTCCCCGCCCACAAGTCCGACGTGTCGTGCGGCACCAGTTCGCGGACGCGCTCGATCATTTCCCGCGCCGCCTTGTTGGTGAACGTGAGCAGCAGGACTTGTTTCGATTCGATCCCATGATCTAGCAGCCAGGCGACCCGGTAAGTCAGCGTCCGCGTCTTACCCGATCCCGCACCCGCGATCACCAGTGCTTTCCCCGGCGGCGAGGACACCGCCTCGTATTGCTCCGCATTCAGCGCCGCCACATAGTCGATGCCAGACGCCGCAACGGTTTGCGGACGATGAAGAGTGTATTGACGGGCCATACGCGGCGCGAGAGTGACAGCGGATTCGGCAGCGGGCAACCGGTATGGTGCGGGGGGATTACTCCACCTCTCAACCATGAGGGAGACATAGGATTCAAGAAAACCCGAATTTGCCCGAATTAGGCAAAAAACGCCCGAAATTCTGTATTTCCGGGAGCGTCTGGGTTCAACCGGCGGATCCGGGAAAAACGGGGGGAAACTGGGGAAAGGACAAAGAACTGAGAAAAAAATCCCCGTCCGCGCTGAGCGCGTGCAGGGATGGTGCGCGAGGCGTGCAGAGGAGCTGTCGGAGAGGTTACCATCTTGGCTCGATCTGATTTTTGTCGCGGGCGGCTTTAGCTGCGGGCGACCGTTGGGACTTGTTGCGGCCCTGGGCGGTGCCTACGCCTTCGACGGTGCTGATACGGTTGACGAGCGTGGAGCGGATCTGG
>JAYTEI010000239.1:0-30510 GCA_043735445.1 Akkermansiaceae bacterium
GGCTTCGAGTCATAGCGACGCGCCGCTGATCAAACTCGATCCGCAAGCTAACCTAACTGATGTTTATGCATTCATCCGCAATCGTCCCTCCGGCCAGAAAGTCTTGGTGGTGGAGGTGAATGTGCGACCGTTCTCCGAGCCTGGCGACGGCGTGATGTATGAAGCATTTTCCCCCGATGCACTCTATAGCATCCATATCGCCAACCCCGTCACCGGTGCGGAAACCCAGCGCTATGACTTCCAATTCTCATCGGTCGAGGCCGACGGCGGCGGCTACAAAAACACCGGAACCATCCTCCGCTATGGACTCGGCTCAGAGCTGGGACCTATCCAGACCGTGGGGGATGGTCGCCAAAATTTCACCCAATCCTACACCGTGACCAAGAGCGTCGGCCACTGCCGCTCGACCAAACTCAACGGCACCACTCCACTGTTAGTCGCTCCGCCTAACGTGGGGAAAAACACCACCCCGCTGTATAATGATGCGAACGGCGTGTCCGTCTCAGGCGCTCCTAACAGGGCTGGCCTAGATCCCTATACCTTCCAGACCACTTACGATCTCCCAGGCGGAACCACCGTTTTCTGCGGTCCGCGTGAGGATGGCTTTTTCGCTGATACCGCTGGGATCTTTGACTTGCTAGATGGTCGAATCGTAGCCGGTGGCGCGTTCGGCCAGACGGGTGGTGGGGTGGATGGGTTTAAAGGATTTAACGTCCTGCACTATGCCATCGTTATTCCTGTTTCGGATCTGCCGGTCTCGAATTACACTGGTGCGCTTCAGGCTCCCAGTTCGGGCGTGGGTGTATATGCTTCTGTTAGCCGTCCCCGCACCACCATTCGTAAAAACAATGGCGATGTGAAATCGGAAGGCCCGTACATTCAAGTCAATCGTCTTGCCAATCCGCTCTTCAATGAAGTGCTGGTGGCGAACGAAGATAAGGACGAATACAACCGCACCTCGCCCACCGCAGATGCCTCGCGGTTTGCGAAATATGCCCGCACTCCAGAGCTCGCTGCATTGCTTAACACCGTCTTCGGCACCGGCTTCGCCACCACCAACCGCGCTGACCTCGTGGCTGTCTATATCCCCGATGTTATCCGGGTGAACACCACCACTGGACCCGCCACGATTGAAGGCGACGCCGCGTTTAACCGACTAAGCTTCATCGGCGGTGATACCATCCTCAATGGTAACGGCGTGGCAATCCCAGCAGGTTGGCCAAATGGACGTCGCTTCGGTGACGACGTGGTGGACATCGCTCTAACGGCGGTGGCCAGCGGGCCTACATTTAGCACGATCACTGTGGTGGGGGACAATGTGCCTGCTAACGACAAGATCTATAACCGCACCTTCCCCTATGCCGCCACGCCGCATTCGGGCACTCGCAACAGTAAAGATTCCGGCGTGAACGTCGGTTTCTAACTTCGAATCCTCCCCCCTAACCGCGTCGGCACATTCTTAAAGGTGTGCCGACGTCATTCCTTTTCTTTTATGAAAACCCCACTTAATGAAACCTCGCTGGAAACGAGGACCGGTATCAAGATCAGTGTTATAGTGATGTGTCTATCAGCAGCATTCGCCGCAGCGGTTTTCTTGAAGCAGCCGAAGCAACATTCTCAAGTCGCCGTCATTCAGGATCGGCAGCCGACAGCGGCTGAGATTCTCGCTGCGATCCCCGCGCCCGTCGGTGGCTCGGCGAGTGAAAAGGCCGAGATTGAAGCACTTGCACAGGCCAAGGCGAAAGCTGGCAAGGCAGAAGTCTGGGTGGGCTTGGGCGATACGCTTGCCCAGCGGCTGCGGGACTCCACTGACCAAACATACTATAACTTCGCAGAGTCGGCCTATCAACAGGCACTTCGTTTGCAGCCGAATTGCGTGGATGCGATGAACGGCATGGCGTGGGTGGAAGGCGGACGCCACCGCTTCGATGCGAGTGTGGAGTGGGCTCGTAAAGCATTAGCCATCACCCCGCAAAGTGCAGATGCATATGGCATCCTCGGTGACGCGGCGCTGGAGCTGGGGGATTATGAGGCCGCCACCGACCACTATCAGAAAATGATGGACCTGCGGCCGGACCTCTCATCGTGGAGCCGAGGTGCGTATTTGCTATGGCTAACAGGCAACCAACTCCAAGCGACCAATCTGATGGAAAAGGCGATCCGCGCGGGTGCAGCCTTCGCGGAAAACACGGCGTGGTGCCGGGCGAAGCTGGCGACGATGTTGCTGCATGATGGGGCTCTCGCCGCCGCCGCCAAGGCGCTTGAGCCTTCCCTGCGGGAGAAATCGCGCAATCCCCACGTCCTATTAGCCGCCGCCCGGCTTGCCACTGCCACGCGGGAGTATGACGTCGCCACTCAATACTATCAGCTCATGATTGAAAAAGCTCCTAACCATGATGCGCTCGCCGGACTGGGAGATTTGCAAGCCCTCCAAGGAGATATGGCAAAGGCTGAAAGCTATTATATGCAAGTGGACCAATTGCATGCGGCTCATCTAGCGAGCGGCGTTCACGATCATGTGCAGATGGCGAAGTTTCTCGCCGACCACGACCGCAATCCGGTGGAAGCCTTGCGCCTCGCGGAACAACATAAACTCACCCGCAACGTGCTCAAGGCCGATGTTCTCGCTTGGGTCTATTTCAAAAACGGCGATCAACCTCGCGCCATCGAAGCGATGAAACGGGCACTCTCGCAACACACACCCGATCCAGAAATGCACTATCATGCCGGGATGATCGCCGCCGCCGCCGGTGACCTCGACTCCGCCCGCAGGCATCTCCAACAAGCAGTGGCCATGAACCCGCAGTTCAGTCCCTTGCAGGGTCCGATCGCGGAGCGCACGCTGGTGAAACTTTCCTCGCGCCAAGAAACTGTGGACAACACGAACATTAGCAAGTGATGAAACACTTACTTCTCATCATTACGCTTGTTGGCGTTTGCCTATGTGCTTCCGCGCATGACGAGCCTACCAGTTTCATCGATGTTCATTTAAACTCCGCTGGAATGGAAATCGGCATCACCGCCTCGGTCACGGATTTGGCACACGATCTGGCGGAAATCGAGCCAGCGATGTTACTCCAGCCAACCACCATCGCCGCGCAACAGAGTGCTATAACTTCTATACTTACCTCGCGCTTGAAAATCAGTGCGGGGGGCAAACTCTTGCCACTTGCGCTGCGGGAAATCACTCCGGTGCCGGAGAAGCGCGATCTCCATGTTATGTTTTTCCATGCGTGGTCGGCGGCTCCCGAATCACTTAAAATGGAATGTCTATTGTTTCCCTATGACCCACGGCATCGCACCTTCGTCAATGTCTATGCCGGTGACCAGCTCCTGCGGCAGGATATACTAACCGCCAGAAATCCGGTGTCGGAGTTCTGTAATTCTTCCCGTCAGAGCATCGCGGGGGTTGTAGGTAAGTTTGTGAAGCTGGGTATTCATCATATCGCCATCGGCCCGGATCATATCCTATTCGTCATCGGACTTATGTTGTTAGGTGGTAGTGTGGGACGTTTGTTGAAGATCGTCACCGCATTCACTATCGCCCATAGCATCACTCTCGGGCTGGCGACGTTTCGGGTTGTTAGCCCGCCGGCTTCTATTGTGGAGCCGGTGATCGCACTGAGCATCGTGTTTGTGGGAATCCATGCATTTGTTGGGAAAAAAGGTCATGATCCACGCTTGTTGTTCGCGTTTTGCTTCGGCCTTATCCATGGCTTCGGCTTTGCGAATGTGCTGCAAGACATGGTCCTGCCCCGGCAAGCGCTTGGCTGGTCGTTGTTAGCCTTTAATGCCGGGGTGGAGATCGCCCAAGGCGGTATCGTGCTAGCCATCGTTCCGTTGTTAGGATGGTTGCGCCGCTCGCAAGCCGTGGTGGCGGATCGGCTGGTGGCGTCCGCCGCGCTAGGCATCACTGCTGCCGGTGGATTCTGGTTTTTCCAACGGCTGATCGGTTGAGTTGAGGCGCAAATGATAAGGAATGGTAAAATCCGGGAGCGGCGTGTTAAGGCTGGGTAAAGTTGATTGCCAGATCGAGTGAGGCGGGTGTTTGGATGGATGGATGACGCCACCAAAAACCCTCCTGGTTGCCGCCGGAAGCGTTGCACTCGTTTCGCTAACCGCAGCCCAACTGCCCACCGCAAGCGCCGTATCTATCAGCCCCGGAACCTCTGGTGCAGTGGTCCACATGGACCTAGCCGATCCCGGCAACCACAACTGGTCGGTGGAGCGTTCCACCGATCTGATCCACTGGACCCATGTCACCACCACCAAGGTCCACAACGGAAACTATAGCTATGACTGGCTGCCGGAGGCCGGCGTATCAGCCTACTACTACCGCGCTGGCTACGACCCGGCGGCGCAGACTCTCACGAGCACGCTTGAGTCCGCCCTGAATCTAGCAGCCACCGCCGCGAACTATTCGCTCATCCCTTTACCAAATCATTTGCTAGCTCCGGTCATCGCCGGTCAAAACAACACACCGGTTACGAATCCGACGACCAACCCCGGTGCCGAACTGGGGCGCGTGCTGTTCTACGACAAGCGGCTTTCCTTTAATCAAACGATTTCATGCTCATCGTGCCATCAGTCGGCCCATGGGTTTTCCGATCCCGAGCGCTTCAGCCGTGGCTTCGCAGGCGGACTAGCAGGGCGCAATTCGATGGGCCTAACCAGCGCCCGCTACTACCCGCGCGGCCGCTTCTTTTGGGACGAACGCGCCGCGACGCTCGAAGATCAGGTGCTCCAGCCGATCCAAAACAGTGTGGAAATGGGCATGACTTTGACCGCACTGACAGCCCGTCTAGCAGTCGAGCCGTTTTATGCAGACCTTTTCCAAAGAGCTTTCGGCGATCCTGCGGTCACGTCTAACCGCATCTCGCTCGCTCTCGCGCAGTTCGTCCGGGCTATCGTTTCCTATCAGACGAAGTATGACCAAGGAGTGTTGGTCAATTTTAGCAACTTCACGCCCCAGGAAAGCCTCGGTCGGCAGGTCTTTAACGGTCAAGTCGGTCGAGCCACTTGCACCGCTTGCCACGGCACCGACAACTTTGTGCCTGGCAATCTCAACAATAACGGTATTGAAAATCCTTCCATCGACCTCGGTGTGGGCGGCGTCACGGGTGTGAATGGCGACATCGGAAAATTCAAAACCTCCTCGCTGCGCAACATCGCGCTCACCGCGCCGTACATGCATGACGGTCGTTTCGCCACCCTCGAACAGGTGGTGGAATTCTATAACTCGGGCGTCACCCCTAACCCTAACTTGTCAGGCCCGCTGCGCAATCCCCCCGGCACGCCTGGGGCTGGACAGCCGCTGCGGCTAAATCTAACACTCGACCAGAAGGCCGGACTCGTTGCATTCCTTAAAACTCTAACCGATACCACGCTCACCACCGATCCGAAGTTCCAAGATCCGTTTGAATACGGCCATTGATTCCTACGGTGTGACAAATGCTCCCTTGCGGGCGAGCCTCACAAAGAAACTTGTGTAATCCATGTAGGCGATGGCGAGCTGGCCGTCTGGCGCAATTTTGAGTGAACTGTATTGCCCGACATCGCCCGCAGACTCCACGGTGGTGATCGTCCACCCGGAATTGTTATAGCGGGCAAAACGAAGGTCCGAGCTGGCGCTGCTGAAATAGGCGAGCGATGGCTTGCCGTCTTGACCAAATGCCAGTGAGATGTTTCTCCTGTTAGCACCGGAAACGACAGTGGATAAATTCCACGCTAAGTTCACCGTGGCTGCGGCGAGCAGGGCGAGTTGCTTCTGGAGTTGCGCGTTTTGGGTGGCGAGTTGGGTCGCTTGAGTTTCCAGCCCGCCGATTTTATCCCAGATTTCCTGAAGCGATTTCATGGTCGGTGCGGGGGCCGCCGGAGGGTCGAGCGGCCCTTGAGCGAGAAGCGTTCCGTGCGCTTCCACGATTGAAATGAGGAGACGGTTGAGTGTTTTCATGGTCTTGGAAGTGTGGATTCGCAATCAGAGACGAGCGACGATGGTGTCGCTGCCGGACGAAGTTGCATCGCAGGGTAGGGGCCGCAGCAGGGTGTTTCGATGGTGGAAAACTTAGGAAAGTCAGGGTTCCGCCACAAGGGGCTGTTGAGCGAGGTGGACTTCAGAATCGACCACTGATTTCACTGATTGACTGATTTTTAAGACGGCGCATTTCACCTGCCTCACAGCTTCTTAATTTGTTAATCCGTGCAAGCAGTGGTTTTAAAAAACTCGAATTGTTAATGGATGCATTGTTGGGAAAGTCCCATTGGACTCCGCGCAACTCGGTGTCTGCAGCGGTGAACTCCGGAGTCTTTGCATCGGACATTTTTAAGAGGCTGTGCGGGGATTTCGGTTAGGACAGTTGGTTCGTCAAAGGCTGCGGGCAGAATGCCCGCACCAAGGTGGCGCGGGATCAAGCACTCGCCAACAGGAACGCGCCGCAGATTCCGGCTTGTTGGCCGAGCGCGGGCGCGACGACATAGTCCGGCTCTAACACCGGCGGGAAATAGTTGCCCGCGATTTCTAATAGCTTGGCGTTGATCTTCTCATGCAAACCTGCCACCTGCGAAACGCCGCCGCCGACGATGACGCGCGCCGGGGAAACGATGGCTAACAGCGAGAGCACACCATGGGCGAGATACCATGCCTGGGTCTCCCAAGCCGGGTGGGCGGGCGGAAGTTCGTGAGCTGGCGTGCCCCAGCGGGCGGCGATGGACGGGCCACTGGCGAGGCCTTCCAAGCAGTCGCCGTGAAATGGGCAGACCCCGGGGAAATTATCGCCTAACATCCGCGGCACCTTGAGATGGCCGAACTCCGGGTGCAGTGCGCCGTGGACCAAGCGCCCGCCTGATAGAATCCCGCCGCCGATGCCGGTGCCGATGGTGATGTAGGCCACGTCATCGAGTCCCGCCGCTGCGCCGAGTTTGGCCTCTGCTAGGGCAGCGGCGTTGACGTCGGTATCGAGTGTTAGGGCGGCATTGGGAAATGCCTTGGCCAGCGCATCAATGAGGGGAAATCCCGCCCAGCCGGGTTTGGGCGTGGCAAGGACCATGCCGTAATTTTCACGATCCGGCACGATGCCAATGGGGCCAAACGCCGCGATGCCGATGCTCGCGGGTTTCCCACGCTTGCGGAGCCAGGCGATGGCGGTGCCGAGCGTTTCCTCGGGCAGCGTCGTTGGGAAACGGAGTTCCTCAATGACCCGGCCTTCCGCCGAGCCGATTGCGACGACGGTTTTGGTTCCGCCCAGTTCGATGCCCGCGATCATAGAGCTAACAGGCTGCTGCTGCTTCGAGCGCCTCGCGGGTGATCCGGGTGATTTCCGCCCACTTGCCGTCGTTGACGAGCTGCTTGTCCACCATCCACGAACCGCCGATGGCGGCGACGACGGGCAGTTTTAAATAGGCTGCTAGGTTACCTAACGACACGCCGCCGGTGGGAATAAACCTCACGCCGGTGTGGCCGTAGGGACCGGCTAGCGCCTTGAGCATGTCCACTCCGCCGGCCATTTCAGCGGGGAAAAACTTGAGCAACCGGCAGCCGAGTGCCAGTGCGCCCTCGACCTCGCTGGGGGTCATCACGCCGGGCGAAAATTGCAGGCCGATCTCGTTCGCCGCCGCCACGGTTTCCGGGTTGAAGCCGGGCGCGAGGCCGAACACCGCACCTGCATTTTTCGCGCGTCTGACCTGTTCCTTGTCTAGCAGAGTTCCCGCGCCGAGCAGGATTTCCGGGTAACGGGCAGCGATTCGCTCGATCGCAGCCTCCGCCGCAGCCGTCCGGAAGGTGATTTCCATAATGTCCAGCCCGCCGGCTAACAGCGCCTCCGCCAGCGGCGCGGCGGATTCGACACGGTCAAGGACGACGACGGGAACAATGCGCTTGGCGAGGATGCGGTCGATCATGGGAAAGCGAGGCTGAATGAAATAGGGTGGATGACAAAGGAAATGCTGTGATGTCCGTGGAAACTTCTGCCAACTTGACTGATGGCTTGACTCACGCTTGACTCATCGCCATGGGATACGAACCGCAATTCACGATCACTCCGCGGCTGCTTTCGCTGGTAGAAACAATCGCCGCGTTCCGCGAACGGATTCAAGGAGCCGCCGTGGAGTTGTCATGGATTCCTGCGCTGCAAAAGGACACCCGCACGCGCAACGTCCACGCATCCACCGCCATCGAGGGCAATCCGTTGACCTTGGAGCAGGTGCGGGCGTTGGAGGAGGGTCGCGAACTTGTCGCATCCGATGGTCGCTCTAACCGCGAAGTAATTAACTACTTCACCGGTCTGCGTTATGTGGAGAAACATGCGATGATGAAATCTATCCGCCACGGCGACCTCTTCGAGTTGCACCGGATTTTGGCAGACACGGTGATGGATCAAGGCAGCGCAGGCAGCTATCGGACGATCTCCGTGAGGGTGGGCAGGCATTTCCCTCCCGCCGCTGTCGATGTTTCGGGACTGATGTTCGAGTTGCTAGAATGGTGGAATGACGAGGCCGTCGAATTATCACCTGTGCTCAGTTCCGCCATCTTGCACTATCGTTTCGAGCACATTCACCCCTTCGCCGATGGCAACGGGCGGACGGGTCGTGCGCTCGCACTGTGGGAACTCTATCGGCGAGGCTTCGACAGCCATCACATCTTCTCTGTGGATGAATACTATTGGGAAGGCCGTCCCGCCTACTATGCCGCACTAGACGCCGTGCGGGTGGCGGGCGAGGATCTAACGGGGTGGCTAGAATACTGCGCTGAGGGCGTTAGACAAACGCTGGAGAACGTATGGCTGCGGGTGCAAGCCTATCATTTGAAGTCGCCGGAGAAACTCGTGCTGCGTCCGAAACAGGAACTCTTGCTCAATCTCCTGCGCGACAACGGCAGCCTGTCTCCAGCCGAGCTTTGGGAGCTGCTTGCTGTTTCCAAGCAAGGTGCCATGGATCTCCTGCGTCCGCTGTTAGCCGCAGGATTGGTGGAAAAAATCGGCGGTAAAAAAACCGGGCGATACTTGCTTAAGCAGTCAGGCGATCACAGCCCGTAAATCCGCACCGCATTGTCATGCAGGATCGCGTTCTGCTCGTCGCTTGTTAGCCTTGCGACGAAGCTGCGGACCATCTCCGCCCATGCTTGATAGGAATCGATCCGCAGCAGGCACACCGGCCAATCGGTGCCGAACATCACGCGGTCGGGACCGAAGAGTGCGAGCGTTTCCTCGAAATAAGTACGCAGCGTGGGTTCGTCGATTTCCGGGTCCAGCACCTCGTTGACCATGCCGGAAATTTTCACTCCGAGGATGTTGTCGCGCTTGGCGAGTTCGGTCATACCAGCTTTCCATGCGGGGTCGATTTTGCCGTTGCGGATTTCCGGCTTGGCGAGGTGGTCGATGATGATCCCGAGATCCGGCTGGCGATCCACCAGTTGGATGGCTACGGGGAGTTGCCGTTGGAAAAGTAACAGATCGTAGCGGAGATCCAGATCGGGAAGCAGTGAGAGTCCACGATGGAAATCGTCGCGCAGGAAATACTCATCCGGCTCGGCTTGTAACACATGTCTAACTGCCTTGAACTTCGAATGCGCGGCGAGCCGGGCAAGATCATTTCCCACCTCTGGATCGATCAACGGTACCCAGCCGACGACGCCTGCGATGATCTCAGATGGGTCTGCCAGTGATAGCAGCCAGTCGGATTCCTCCAGGATCTGCCGGGCCTGCACCACGATGGTGCCATCCACTCTAGCGGCGGTGGTTGCAGTTTCTAACTGGCTTAATAGCTGGTCCTGCGCCAAAGGTGATCCGGGCGGAATCCAATCGTATTCGGCGGCGGAGTAGTTCCAGAGGTGGTGGTGGGAATCGATCACAAAAACAATGGCTTCATGTGGCGTTCCAGCAGATTGGCGGTGACGTTTTTCGCGACGACTTCCGAGTTATCTTTGAGCGCTTGGATATAGATATCGCCGAGTTGTGCGGCGATCTTGAATCCGACGTGAAGGAGCTGGCGGAGATCCGCGTTGTAGCCGGGGTTCGTCGGGATGTGGCGAAGCGCGTCGGTGAATTGAGTGCTGGTCCAGCCGTTGACTTCCTCGGCGGAGGGGAGATTTGCATCGTTGATATTGATGACCGTGGCATACGGCTCGCAGAGTGCTTCCTTTTTCTCAAGTGCCTTCGCATAGATCTTCTTAGCAAGGGCAAGTCCCTCACCGCCGGCTTCTGCTAGGCCGACGATTTCTTCCAGCCAGTTGGTCCCCGCAGTCTTGATGTGGAGTCCGGCACCGGTGCGTTGAATCGCATTTTTAATGTATGGATAAATCGAAAATTTATCAGAGCCGGAATGGACGGAGAGTTTTAGTGCGGGCGGCAGACCATAGGTTTTGATGGCATGAGCAATCACTGCTAGATCATCATTGAATTCTTTCTCGAATTGCACCGGATCGCCGACGTAATCGACGCCTTTGTTGAAACGCCCGGTGAACTTCGGCGCGATCGTCTGGATCGGGATTCCTTGGTCGGCGATGGCGGCGAGGATGATCAACATTTCCGGCGGAGTTTGCGGGCTGTCGGTTTCGTCCATCGAGACCTCGGTGACGAAATTATCAACGCCTCCCTTGGCGGCGACGATGTGGGTATAGATCGCAGCGGCTTTCTGAGTGGCTTTGAGAAATTGGTTGGCCGTCTTCTCCACGTCGGCGCGGGTGATCTCGAAGGGTTCTGAAATCCCTTCGATCACCACCGTGCCTATCAACTCTGGATGCTTGGCGATGAATGCACTAACATCCGCTGGATCGGCGGCTTCACCAATGTCGTCGGCGACGTCGAGAGTGAAGAAATCGCAGGGCGCGACGAAGCGATCCACAGTGGAGAGATTGATATGGTCGGCATCCAGTAGATGCTCGCCGGTCCAGCCGAGGTCGGCCACCGCCTTGTCCGCAGCTTGGCGAGTTTGGCTCGGCTCGGAGCCAATGATGTTATGTTCGCGGTTCGACTTGTTCCAAACCGGAGTGATGTCGATGCCGAGTTTCTTGGCCTCGATAAAGGCGGTTAGCTGGGCGTGCGCACCATTGGCGAAACGATCGCCGACGCCGAATGTGTATTTAGGGCAGGTTTTCATAAGAGTATTGAGAATTTACCACTGATTGCACTGATTTACTGCTTAAAGAATATGCGAATTCTTTATCTTTAAAATCAGTGTCATCACTGAAATCAGTGGTAAAAAAATATGGGTGAGTTGGATTAGTTGACTTCAATAATGGCTTTGATCGCGCCGAGCGCGGGATCGGTGAATTTATCAAACTCCGCAGGCACATCTTCGAAGGCGATGCGGTGAGTGATCCAGAGACCGGTGTTGATTTTGCCGTCGCGGATGAGTTGAATAATATGATCGAAATCCTCCGGCAGCGCATTGCGCGAGGCTAGTAATGTGATTTCGCGGCGATGGAATACTGCAGCGTGCGGAAATGTTAATTCCGAGGTGGTGATGCCTACATAGACAACTCGGCCAGTGAATGCGGCGTAGTTAAAACAGGTGGACATCGACTTAGGACTGCCGGTCGCGTCGATGATCACATCGGCAAGTTGGCCGTTGGTGATCTTCTCTAACTCCGCGAGGTGTGAGTCATCTGGCTGGAACTTGATGGCGTGCTGGATGCCGAGGTTTTCCTGACAAAAATCCAGGCGGCTTTGCACCATGTCCATCACCACGGTTTTCACATCCATCAGTTTAAGAAACTCCAAACAGGCGAGGCCGATCGGACCCGCGCCGATGACTAATACGGTCTCGCCGGGTTGTGGATTGCCGCGTTGGACGGCGTGGTAACCGATGGCCAGCGTCTCGACGAGTGCGAGTTGATCATAGGTGAGATCGTTGCCCGGATGCAGCTTGCGGGCGGGCACGGCGAAGACGCCTTTTCTTAAGCCGCCGTTGTTATGGACGCCGATGACTTGCACGCTGGGGCAGCAGTTTTGTGATCCCTTTTGTGAGGTCGGCGACGTGGGATCGTTGACGTATGGTTCGAGCGAGCACTTGTCGCCGGGCTTCACGTTAGAGACAGCGTCAGCCACCGCGATGACTTCCAATCCCAGCTCGTGGCCGGGCGTGCGCGGGTAGGCGAAGAACGGGAATTTTCCGAGATAACAGGAAAGATCGGTGCCGCAGATGCCCATGCGGTGGGTGCGGACGAGTGCTTCGCCCGGGCCGGGTGCGAGTGGTTCCGGCAGGTCGATGATGGTGATTTCCTTGGGCGCGGTGAATTGGATGGCTTGCATCAGTTGTTTACGGGTAGGCCTTCGAGGTGGCCGGAGTTTTTAACAGGCGCGAAAATGGCGAGTACGCCGGCGAGCAACTCGCGGTCGATAGGTGCCTCTAACCACTCGGCCCACTTGCGGATGTTAGCGGGATTTGCGGAACCGGCGACGGTGGTGGCGAGGCCTGGATGTTCGCAGGAAAACTGGAGCGCGAGCTGCGCGATATCGACCCCTCGGTCCGCGCAATGTTTCGCAGCGGCGCGGGCGGCGGCTTTGACTTCCTCGGGTTCCTTGAGCCACTCGGGCAGCGCGGCGTTCGTTAGAAGCCGCGCGGAAAACGGGCCGGCGTTCATGGCTCCGATGTTTTTCGCCGCGAGGCGCGGCAGAAGTTCAGCGACGTAAGTCGTGTTTTGCAGGGTATAACGATTGTAGGAAAGCACGCAGTCGATGTCGTTTTCCACCTGATCGAGCACCGCATTGAAGGTCTTCATCGGGTAGCAGGAAAACCCGACGGCGCGGATTTTTCCCTGTGCCTTGAACTTCAAAACGGCAGGCAGCGTTTCCTCCCAAATCTGTTGGAGTGGGACGAATTCCACATCGTGCAGCAGCATCACATCGAGGTAGTCGGTGCCGAGGCGCTGGAGCGAAACGTGGAGCGATTCCTCGACGCGCTTGGCGGAGAAATCAAAATGCACATCCGAGTAGCGGCCAAGCTTGGTGCCTAGCAGATAGCTCTCGCGCGGGATGCCTTTCAAGCCGAGACCAAGCATGATTTCCGACATCCCGCGACCGTAAAATGGCGAGGTGTCGATGAAGTTCATGCCGAGTTCGATCGCGGTTTTGGTCGAGAGCATCGCCTCATCGAGCGTGATGGAGCGGAATTCCGCGCCAAGGGAAGATGCGCCGAATGAGAGGATCGGCAGGTCGATGCCGGTGTTGCCAAGGGGGCGTGTTTTCATGTTAGAGAAGGGAGCGGATGGAGGAAATCGTCTGGCGGGCAGCGGTTTCGGGATCAGGCAGCGGGAAAATTTCCGCAGAGAGATAGCCTGAATACCGGATCTCGCGGAGGGCGGCGATGATCGGCTTGGAGTCGGTGTGGCCGAATCCCATCGCCTGGCGGTTAGAATCGGCGAAGTGGACGTGACCGATGTGGCTACCCGCCTCGCGGATGGCGGCGGGCAGATCGCGCTCTTCGATATTCATGTGAAACAGATCGGCTAACAGCACGACGTTTTTCAAATCATGCAGTTCGAGAAACCTCGCAGCGTTGCCGAGGTGGTTGAAAAGGTTGGTCTCGTAACGGTTGAGCGGCTCGTAAATGAACGGCACGCCGTGGTTTCCCGCGCGGATGCCGCAGCGGCAAAGACCGGTGGCGAGTAGATCGAGCGAGCCTCGTCCCTGCATGGAGCCGAGGATGGCCGGCGCGTCTAACTGTCCACCGAAGTCGATCATCGCGAGCACGAAATCCAAGGCTGCCTCGCGTTTTTCCTCGGCAGCATCGGTGATGGACAGCCCGTGCCGCAGCATCCCGGCACCGGTGCCGACGGCGGCGATGGCCAGCCCGTGCTCGACTGCCAGCGATCTAACGTCCGCCACCGAGATGAAATCCGGGCCGGGGAGGAATAGCTCCACCGCATCAAAGCCGAGGGCAGCCGCAGTCGCGAAAGCCTCCGGCAACGGGGTGCGCAGGACGAAGGGTCCTGCCAAGGCTTCGGGGACTTGTGAGAGGGTGATTGCGGATTGCATCGAGTGTAATTTCGCCGAGTGACGCTGGCACGCCGTCGCGGGGATTGCGGGCCAAGGAGTAGCGAGGGAACTCTGGATTGGATACGGAAAAATTACCCGTTGCAGGAACTAACCGCACTAGCGGACAGCCGACTGCCCCACACATTGGTGGTGTTCTGGGATCTATTTCCTCAGCCTCTGGCCCTGGTGCCGGGGAATGGTTTCTCCGCAGTGCTACACACTCCGCCGGACGATCCCATACTTGGGCGCGAATAGCAGCGAAGCGACGAACAACAACGCCTGCACTAACACGATGCAGGCACCGGTCGAGCCGTCGATGTGGTAGCTGATGAAAATCCCCGTCACCGTGGAGCTAACAGCCGCTGCAACGGCTACTAGAAGCATCCGATCAAAGCGGTCCGTCCACAAATGGGCGATGCTGCCGGGCGTCACTAACATCGCGACCACCAAGATGATGCCGACCGCTTGCAGCGAGACGACGATAGCCAGCGACAACAAGCCGAGTAGCAGATAGTTTAGGAAACGATCCGGCAGTGCCATCACCCGCGCCTGACCGGGATCGAAGCAGATCAGCAACAGATCCCGGCGCAAGGCCAGCGTCACGCCGAGCACCACTCCGCCAAGTCCGAGCGTTTGCCAGACTTGTGCACGCGTGATGCCGAGGATGTTTCCTACCAGAATGTGATCGAGGTGCATGTCCGAAGTCGTGCGGCTGAAGAGCACCAACCCAAACGCGAACAAGCCCGTGAACACCACACCCATCACCGTGTCCTCTTTGATCCGGCTGTGCTGCTTGATGAATCCGGTGCTCACCGCGCAGAATAAACCTGCCACGAACGCACCCAGCGAGAGCGGCAAGCCCGCGATGTAGGCGAGCACGATGCCCGGCAATACCGCGTGGGAAATGGCGTCGCCCATCAGCGACCAGCCTTTGAGAATCAGGAAACAGGACAGCACCGCACACATCGTCGCGACCAGCGTCCCGACTAACAGCGCGTCGCGCATGAAGACGTGTTGCAGGGGTTCGAAAAATCCGGTCATGACGAGGGAGCAGTTTCCACCAAGCGGGCGCGGCGTTTCGAAGCGAGGATTCCGTGCTTGGGCGCGAAGACGAAGGCGGCGAGGAAAACCAGAGTCTGAAGTGTGACGATGCAGCCACCCGTCGCGCCGTTAAAATAATAACTCGCGTAAGCCCCCACCAACGAGGTCGCCACTCCCATCCCAGAGGACAGCCACAGCATTTTCCCGAAGCGATCCGTGAGTAAATAAGCGGTGGCTCCCGGAGTGACGAGCATCGCCACTACCAGGCAAGCTCCCACCGCTTGCAAGGCCGCTACCGCAGTGGCCGCAAGCAGCGACAGCAAGATGACATGCAGCAGGGCCGGGCGGAGTCCGAGTGTGCGGGCTTGGCTCGAGTCGAAACAAAACAACATCAGGTCTTTCCATTTTAAGCCTAACACTAACAGCGTCACCGCACTGATCGCGATGACTTGCTCGATATCTGGATCTGAAATCCCGAGGATATTTCCCAGCAAGATGACCTTCAAATCCACCCGCGCCGGGAACAGCGAAATCAACAACAAGCCAAGCGCGAAGTAAGCGGTGAACACAATCCCGATCGTGGCATCCTCGCGGATCCGGCTTCTCGCTTTGATAAATGCCATGGTGGCTGCCGCTAACAACCCAGCCACGAAAGCTCCCAGCGCGAACGGCAGCCCGAGAATGTAAGCGATCGCCACGCCCGGAACCACCGCGTGGGACAAGGCATCGCCCATCAACGACCAGCCTTTGAGCGTGACGAAGGATGAGAGAAATCCGCACGTCCCGCCGATCAACGCGCTGACCCAGATCGCCCGCAGCATGTAGTCGTAGTGAAACGGAGTTAGAAGGATTTCAATCATGTTCCTCCGAGCGTTCTTTTAACAACGCCGCGTGTTCCTTGCGGTCCTTGTATTCGAGGTGGCCGTCTTTGCCGAAAACCAGCGGGCGCTCGTCGTCGGAGAGGACGCGGATCGTCCGCCCGTCGTGCTCTTGGATGGTGGATTGCTCGAACTGAAACTGCCGCAACACGCCGCCGAAGGTGGCTGCTAGATTCTGTTCGGTGAAAACCTCCGAGGTCGCTCCGTAGGCGAGCACGGTGCGATTGATCAGCACCGCTTGGTCGCAAAACTCCGGCACGCTGCCGAGGTTGTGAGTGGAAACGAGGATGATGCAGCCCGCCGCGCGGAGTTCGCGGAGAAGCTGGATGATCGCCTCCTCGGTGTTCACATCCACCCCGGTGAAGGGCTCATCTAGCAGAATCACGCGCCCGCCTTGGGCCAGCGCACGGGCGAGGAAAACCCGCTTTTTTTGGCCACCACTGAGTTCGCCGATCTGGCGGTCTTTGAACTCCCACATTGCGACGCGGCGCAGGCTTTCCTCGACCTTCGCCTTGTCCACCGGCCGCGGGATGCGCAGGAAATTCATCGCGCCATAGCGGCCCATCATCGTCACGTCCCAGACACTAACAGGGAATTGCCAGTCCACCTCTTCCGCCTGCGGCACGTAGGCGACGAGGTGCTGCTTGAGCACCGCGCGGATGGGCAGGCCATTGATTTTTACGCTGCCAGCCCGCGGGGTGACGAAGCCCATGATGCTCTTAAAAAGCGTGGATTTACCGCTGCCGTTCACGCCCACCAGCGCACAGATCGTGCCGCCGCAGAGCTGGAATGAGGCGTCGTGCAGGGCGAGGTGGCCGTTCGGATAGGCCACCGACACGTCCTCGACATCCAAGCGCGGGAGTTCTTCTTGCGAGGTCATTGAGGAATGAGAAAGCCTTTCACGATGGTGTCGGCATTGGTTTCTAACAATCTTAAATAGCTCGGTGCCGGGCCATCTGAATCGGTGAGTGAATCCACATACAGCACGCCGCCGTAGCGTGCGCCGGTTTCCTTGGCCACTTGCCGGGCAGGCTTGTCACTGACGGTGCTCTCGGAAAAAATCACTGGGATGCGGTTCGTCCGCACCCCGTCGATGACGTGCTTCACTTGCTGCGGAGTTCCCTGAGCGTCGGCATTGATCGGCCACAGGTAGAGCTGCCGCAGCCCGTAGTTTTCACAAAGGTAGGAGAACGCGCCCTCGCTACTCACAAGCCAGCGTTGGTCTTGGGGAATGGCGGCGAGTTTCGCTCTTACTGGTTCATCGAGTGCCTTGATTTTCGCCGAGTAAGTGGCGGCGTTGGCCGCGTAAACCGCCTCGTTGGCCGGATCCATTTTGACCAACGCGCGGCGAATGTTTTCCACATAGATCACCGCATTCGCCGGCGACATCCAAGCGTGAGGATTTGGCTTGCCGGTGTAGGGGCCTTCGGAAATCCCCAGCGGCGTGACTCCTTCCGTTAGCACCGCGCTGGGAACGTCCTTCACGTTGGTGAAAAATTTTTCAAACCAGAGTTCCAGGTTCATCCCGTTCCATAGTACGAGGTCGGCACTTTGCGCCTTCACGATGTCTTTGGGCGTCGGCTCGTAGCCATGAATCTCGGCACCGGGCTTGGTGATGGACTGCACATCCGCCGCCTCTCCCGCGACTTCGCGAGCCATGTCGGCGATGATGGTGAAGCTGGTGACGACCTGTTTTTTACCGGAGGTGGACGACTTTTTCGGCCCGCCGCAGCCGACGGTTAGAAAAACACAGATGCCGGTTACGAGTCGGAAAATCCTCGTGCGGCAGAAACTAAAACTCATGTGGGTATCAATGGCGGTTTTCATATTCGATTCAATGTAGAAAATTAGATTAGGCTAAAATTTGAGTCAAAACTTCGTGCTCGCGCCGAGGAAAGGCGTGAAATCCGTGGAGGCACTGGTGAGGCCCATGCGGATCCCGCCGTCTAACTGCCAAATGGGTGTCACGCACCAAGTCACGCCGGTGTTGAAATAGGCCTCCCAATCCGAATCGGACTCGGCGCTGAGGATGCTGACTAGCTCCAGAAAGACGGCCGTGTTTTCGCTCAAGCTGTGGCAAGTCGTGGCGGAAGTCAGCACCGCCAAGTGGTGGCCGTTGCCGTCGCCGTCCGCTGCTAGATCCAGCTCGGCCATCACCGCGCAGCCCCAACCCGCCGGACCCTCGAAACCAAATGGCACGATCAAGCCGCCTTCAAGCTTACCATTTCCTAGATCGCCATTCGCGGTGGGGAGTTTGATATATGGCATCAGCGCCAACGCGGTCGCGCCGTCGTCATTGCCCCAGAGATTGTGCTTCAGGCGGATTTCCACATCGCCGAATCCTTCGCCGCCATCGTGGACGCGGGTGTAAGCCGGCAGCACCACTTGCAGGTCAGTCGAGGAATCGAGGCCGATCTTAGCATTGAGCTCGCCAAGGGAAAACTCGCGCTCACTGCCGTTAGAGCTGCGGTTGGCGATCTCCATTTCAAACTGGAAATGCCCGGCATCCACGGTGTGGGGGCTTTCCGTGGTGTCGGGTCGGTCGGTGCTGAGCGGCCGGAGATCGGCAGCGGCGCTGATAGAAATGCCGCAGACCGCTGCGAGCGCGAATGATTGAGAAGACGCTGATTTCATGCGGCCCGAAACTTAGTCTAGGCTAAGTTTCGTGCGCAAGGCTTAATTTGTCGGCCTGTGGAGAGTTGGCCACGGTCCAATGCGATTAGCCTAGAAAGGAAAATGGCGACGGTGGTACCGACCATTTTTACCACCGATTGCGCTGATTTTAACTGATTTCACTGATTTCACTGAAAGAGTAGGCAGGAATCTCACTCACCTTTTGGGGGAAGGGGTTGCTTTTTCCAAGCTCTTCAAAATCAGTGAAATCAGGTGCGTCAGGATAAATCTGACTTCTCCATTGATCTGAAAAGTGATTAACATGCCAAATAAGTGTCCAGCCTACGGCTACCCGCGCCAAGCGTTCCGGGATCTGAGCTACGACACGCGCCAGCGGCTGGTGACTCATCATCAACCGCCGACGCCAAAGGAAATACCACCGACCGAAAGGAATGAGCCATTACCAATACCTTGAAAAACTGGGACTCAAACGCCTATGACGAAATGCTCTACGGGTTACCATCTTCCTTTTAAGTCTGAGAGGTCCGAGCTTTCACCACGCATTTGTCAGATGGACGAGACGTCCATCCCCCTTACTCCAACGTCGCTTGGAGTTGCTTGATCAACTGCGCGTCCTCGTCGCGGGCGGCTTGGTCCAGCGACTGATAGAGGTTGTTGAGCAAGCGCAGCAAGATCGTGCCGGGGCCGACGGACTGGCGCAAGACGCTGCGCTGACTGCGGCTCAGATCGGGGCTTTCTAGCAGCGTGAACTGCACATGGAGCTGGCCGTTTTCGAAGCAGTCGATGATCAACGGGTAGCCGTCTTCATAAATCCTGCACATGAAATGGCCGGGGAAATTCACGCCTTCGATTTCGAAATTCAGGCGACGGCCGACCAGCATAAAGATCAAGCAGAGTCCGAGCGGGTTTGAGCGGCCTTCCGCGATGGACCACGCGAGGTCCGAGTTCCGGGGGTCTTGGTATTCCTGCTGATTTCCGGTTAGACGGGTGCCGTCGAAGAGATACTTGCGCAGTTCGTTGGCGGTGGTGACCCCGTCGTCGCTCGCCTCTTCTGCTAGCAGATCGAGCGCATCGGAGAGCGGCTGACGGAGTGAAATGCCGTCGTGGAGGAAGTCCGAAAGCGAGCGGAGTAGGGCTTCGAACGATTCCCAATCCTCCTGCAAGGCGGCCGCGCCGCCGGTGGGGGCGATCCACTCGCGGGCTAAAATTTCCCGGCGAGGCGGACTGAGCATTTCCACGAGCAGCCGTTGTTCCTGCCTGCTGAGTGCGCGGGACTGGGTGGCAAACCACTCGCTGATGTCGCCGCCACAGAGGGCGAGTCGTGCGGCCACGCGCTCGCGGACCGAAGGCGTTTCATCATCGAGTAGCCGGAGGAGAGCCTCAAGCTCCCCGGGTGCGGGGGGCGCTGCGTGCATCGCAGGAGTCACAATGAATCAATGGGCGTGAAGGAAAAATGGTGCGGGATACTGGGTTCGAACCAGTGACCCCCTCCGTGTCAGGGAGGTGCTCTACCACTGAGCTAACCCCGCATAGGTCGTGCCCGCTAGGGGCGGGGGAAGCTAGGATGGAGCCCGCCCGCGATGCAATCCCTTTTTTCGCTAAAACCCGAAGGCATCACCCAGCCATATGCCGCAGGAAATCTAACCTACGATTTTGAAACCCGAGCAATTCTCTAGCAGAGGAATTTTCACGGCGGTCAGCTTGGTGACATGATGGGCGACGGCGGACTCCTCGGCGATTTCCTGGATGAATGATTCCACCTCGGCGGCCTCACCCATCACTTGCAGCTCGACGCTGCCATCCGCTAGATTTCGCACCCAGCCGCAGACATCGAAGCCGCGCGAGAGATCCTTCACGGTGTAGCGGAACCCGACGCCTTGGACGCGGCCCTCGAAGATGACTTGCTTGGCCACCATCGGCTCAGCGTTTCCGCTGCGGCGGCGCGGTCTCGTTGAAGGGATTGGACTCCAGCGCGGAGGATTTCACCCCGAACACTTCCTCCATTTTTTTGCCGGGCAGCAGGTTGTAAACGATGGGTGCGCTGCGTTTGCCCTCGGCGTCGTAAATGTAGGCGATGATTTGCACGGGCAGCTCCTTGCCGTCCGCGGGGTTGATGCGTTTGACGCGCGAGTCGAACATGATCTCGCGTTCTAGCAGGCCGTTGAACTTGTTGTAGCCGTAGCTCACTTTGAAGAGTTCCTGCTTCTGGCCATCGCGGATTTTGCAGCCCTGTGGGTTGCCGGATGCGTCCATCCAGTAGGTGGTGATCATGGTCACCGCGCCGTTGCGCTTGGTGACTTTGGTGAGGATCTTGTTATCGGGACTGCGGGTGAAAACGGTGCGCGAGCCATCTTCATGTTTCATGGTGCGGACGTTAGGGCCATTGATGGCTTCCAGTTCCTCCGCGCGGCAGGGCAAAAATGCGAGAAGCCCCGCAGTGAGGATGCCGATTTTGCAAGTTGCCAGCCAGTTCATGGGGCACAAACTAGGCAGCACCGGCGGACGCTGCAAGCTGCCAATTGAACGATGATTTGGAAAACACGAAGGGCCACGCTCGACCTCACCCAGCGTGCGCAAGTGATCGGAATCTTGAACGTGACGCCGGATTCCTTCTCAGACGGCGGCGAGCATTTGGGGGTGGAAACCGCGCTCGTCCACGCCCGCCGGATGATCGCCGAGGGCGCGGAGCTGATCGACGTCGGCGGCGAATCGACGCGCCCGGGCGCGGCGGTGGTCGCAGCGGCGGAGGAAATCTCGCGCACCGTGCCAGTGATCGCGGCGCTGCGGGCGGAGTGGGACGGGCTGATTTCCATCGACACCACCAAGGCCAGCGTCGCCGCAGCCGCGCTCGCTGCGGGGGCGGACATCGTGAACGACGTGAGCGGGTTGTTAGCCGATCGCGAGATGGCCGCAGTCTGCGCCGAGCGCGGCTGCGGCGTGGTGGTGATGCACATGCAAGGCAGCCCTCTAACAATGCAAGAGTCGCCGCGATATGCGGACGTGGTCGTGGAAGTGCGAGAGTTTTTCCAGCAACGACTCGTCGCTCTAACCGCCGCCGGGATCGACCCTGCGGCGTTGTGCTTCGATCCAGGAATCGGCTTTGGGAAAACCTTGGATCACAATCTCTCCTTGCTCCGCGCACTCGGAGAAATCTCCGTAGCAGGCCGACCCTTGCTGCTAGGAGTTTCGCGAAAATCCTTCATCGGGAAAATTCTCGGCACCGCCGCACTTGACGCCCGCGAATGGCCGACTGTCGCGATCACTGCCCACGCCCGCGAGCGGGGTGTGATGCTGCACCGCGTGCATTCCGTAAAATCTAACGTGGAAGCGCTGCGGATGACCGAGGCGATCCTCGGCCATGGCAGTTAGTTTTGCGGCGCGGCAGCGGGATTGCGGCCGACCACTGCGCGGTAGCGACCGATCGCATAGACGATGCCGCCGGCGATGGCCTTCTGATAGGCCGGGGTCTCGATTAAACGAGCCTCGTAGGGATGGCTCATGAAGCCGCCTTCCAACAGAATGGCGGGATGACTCACGCCAGAGAGCACGCTGAATCGGGCCCGCTTGATGCCGCGATCCAGAGTGTTCTTGCCAAGCTGCTTGAGGGTCCAGCCGTGGACGGCGGTGGCGAGCGCGATGTTCGCCGAGTCATGTTCGTTTCCCGCGCGGGTCTGATTGTCCGAGGCTTTGAAGTCGCTGCCGTAGTGCGAGACGCCGGGCGGCGAGAGGGTGAAGGTCTCGATGCCCCGTGCGGATCGCCCGCCGGAGTTGAAATGAATGCTGATGTAAATCGCGCTTTCCTTGATGGCGTTGGCCAGTTGCACTCGCTCTTGCAGGGATAGGAAAACGTTGCTGTCACGGGTCATCACGACTTTGAAACCCTTCGCCACCAGTTGGGATTTCACTAGATTTGCGACTGATAGATTGTAGTCAGCTTCCGAGCCGAAGGGATTGGTGGCACCGGGGTCTTTGCCGCCGTGGCCGGGATCGAGCACCACCGTGGTGAAGTCACCCGCGTTCTGAATGAAGTTCGGGCGCAGCACCGGATCGATCAACTTCGCGAGGTCCATCCGCGAGACATACGCTTTATCTCCCACCGTCGCGATCGTTTCACTGAAGACAAATTTCACATCGTTCATCAGGCAATCGTTACCGCCGACCTTGAACTCCATCACCAGCTCCTTATCAGCATTGCGCTTTTCCTTCTCGGGATCGGCAAACCTAACGCCACGCTTGAGTTTGACCGAGGCACCGCTGCGAGTGATCTCGGTAAAGTTATAAAACCGCTTGATACTTTCCACGGAGACATAATCGTGGCCGTCTATTTTCGTGACATCCCAAGCCGCAGCGGGGGCGGCGGAAGCGGCTGGACCTGCCGTTAGAGCGAGAACCATCAGCAGAGCGAAAGCGCGGCGCAACCATGTGAACGGTGGGTAGAGATGATCCATGGATGGGAAATTCTGCACGGGTTTGGCTGGGGTTGTATCAATTGAAAAAACGGATGACAACCGGATTTGTCGGTGGAAAAACCCCAAACTATAGGCTGCGGCGGCCTTGCATCGCCCGCAGCAGCGTGAGTTCATCCGCGTGTTCGAGGCCACCGCCGGCGGGCAGACCTTGGGCGATCCGAGTGAGCCGGCAGTTCCGCCCACGCAGCAGCTCTGCTAGATAATTCGCGGTCGCCTCGCCTTCCACATCGGAGCCGAGCGCGAGGATCACCTCGATTTCCTCCACTGCCGCCTCGATCCGCCGGATCAGTGGCGGGATCCGCAAATCCTCGGGCGAGACTCGGTCGAGTGGCGAAAGTTTCCCGCCGAGACAGTGATAGCGGCCGCGAAATGCGCCGGAACGTTCGAGCGGTAGGACGTCCGTCGCCTGCTCGACGACGCAGAGGATCCCGTCGTCGCGCGCCGGATCATCGCACACCTCGCAGCCCGCTTCCGTTGCGAAAAACCCACACAGCGGGCACGGGCGGACCGCGTCCTTCGCGACTAACAACACCTCGGCCAACGGTGCCGGATTGGCCTTGGGACTTTGCAAAAGCCACACCGCGATGCGCTCGGCACTGCGCGGACCGATGCCGGGCAGGCGCTTGAGTTCGCCGACCAGCGCCTTGACGGGTTCTGGGAAATCAGCGCGTTTCATCGGCGATAGCAGTTGGAGTGGGAAGGTTCGTTTTGTCGCAGGGCAGCCGGTGATTTCCCGCATAAACCAAGGCGCACACGCCGGACCAAACCGTGGCGATGAATGGCGCGGCGATGTCCGGCGCGTGCGCAGCCAGGCTGAGCACCGGTGCCCAGCCCGCGACGAGAACCACCGCCGTGATCCATAATACGCAGCGCCGCCAAGTCCCCGGCACACTGAGGATGGCGAATGACAGCCCGCAGGCTAACAGCACCGCCGCGCACCAAACTAACCACTCGGGCAGCATTTTAGGAAACCCGGTGGCTTTGCCGGCTAACAGCCATTTCGCGATCGCTCCGTTCACCCGCTCCAGGATGCCGAGCACGCTCAGTCCCGCGGCGAGCAAGATCGAGAGCAGCCCGATGGCGGCGGCTGCCACCCGCACATGGCCGGCGGGACGTGGGTGAGAATTTTTCGAGCTCAAAATCGTTGTTTCCTGCAATCCGGCGACATCCCCGCCAGCAAACGCTGCCTGCCGCTTCCTGTCAATCGACTCTCCGCCCGCAGATCCATGCTTGTCCCAGCCGGGTCGTGAGTCATGCTGCCTTGTTCCCGCGCAGCATTTCATGGCCCATCCGCATTCACGTCGCCGCCTCGCCACGGTCGCCAGCATCCTCCTGCTGACCACCGCCGGACTCGTCTGGCTGCCGCGAAATGAATCTCCGCCTCGCCCGGCCGCGGTGAAAAGCCCGCCAGTTTCACCCGCGCGGCCCATCCCCGCCGCCGTTAGAACTGACTTGAATGAAGTCTGGAATTTCGACCTCAGTGGCCAAGCAAGCTCCATCACCCTCGCCCTTGATGAAGCCGTCCTCCGCGATGCCGATGGCAAGGAAACCCTCGCCCGCCTCACTCCGCCTGCCACTCGGGAAACTTTGCCCGCCCGTCTCGCCGCACTCACCGCGCCCGGCGGCGTTTTGCCGGTCGCTTATCTAATCGGTGAAGTGCGCTCCACCGCCAGTCGCCGCCTCATCACTCCAGATCTGCGCGTGCAGTTAGACACGGCGGACGCTGATAGAATTGCAGCGCAAAACCAGCTCGTCATCAAAGATCGCCCGGCCTATGCCCCCGGCTGGGTCGTCATGAGCGCGCAAAATCCCTTCGCCGCGCTCGCTGCCATGAGCCACCTGCGCACTCTCCGCGAAGTCGCTTCGGCGGATGTCTTGCTGGCCACTCAACACAGCCTGCGCACCCTGCCTAACGACCCGCTCATTTCCAGCCAATGGCATTTAAAACGCTCCGGCACCGCAGTCGTCGGCTCGGATGTGAACATCGAAACTGCATGGAATTATCCCGCCACCACCGGCAGCCGCGGGGCCGGCATCCGCATCGGCATCGTCGATGATGGCCTGCAAACCGCCCACCCCGACCTCGCCCAAAATGTCGATACGCTCAACGACAAGGACTGGAACGGCAACGATGCCGACCCGAATCCCGGCACCGGCAATAACCACGGCACCGCCTGCGCCGGCAACGCTGCGGCGCGTGGAAACAACGGCATCGGAGTGAGCGGCACCGCGCCCGAAGCCACCCTCGTCGGCATGCGCTTGGTCGCCGCCGCCGCCACCGATGCCCAAGAAGCCGAGGCCATGACTTACCTGCCCGACCTCATTCAGATCAAAACGAACAGTTGGGGGCCAAACGACACCGGCACCGTCCTCGAAGGCCCCGGCCCCCTAACTGTCGCCGCCCTCCAATCCGCCGCCACCTCGGGCCGCGGCGGCAAGGGCAGCATCATCCTTTGGGCCGGCGGCAATGGCGGCGATGTCGGTGATAATTCTAACTACGACGGCTATGCGAATTCCATTTACACCATCGCCATCGGAGCCACCGACAGTGATGGCCTCCGCGCCTATTACAGCGAGCCTGGCAGCAATCTAATCGTCTGCGCCCCGTCCGACGGCGTGCTCGGCATCACCACCGTGGACCGCACCGGCGCGAATGGCTATAACAGCACCGACTACACCAGCACCTTCGGCGGCACCTCGTCTGCCTGCCCCACCGCCGCCGGCATCGTCGCCCTGATGTTAGAAAAAAATCCTAACCTCGGCTGGCGCGACGTGCAGGAAATCCTGATCCGCACCGCCGTGCCACCGCCCGCCTCCACCGGCTGGGTCACCAATGGCGCGGGCTTCCCTTTCAACCACGACTTCGGCGCTGGCCTCATCGATGCCACCGCCGCCGTCAATCTCGCCGCCACCTGGACGGCGCTTCCGGCGCAAATTTCCGCCGCCTCCACCCAGACCGGGCTAGCCGCCGCCATTCCTAACAACACCGCTGTCGGCACCACTCGCAGCTTCGATCTATCCGCCACTCACATCCGCGTCGAGCATGTCACCCTCAAGCTCAGTGCCACTCACAGCGCCCGTGGCGATTTGGAAATCACCCTCACCTCGCCCGGCGGCATGATCAGCAAGCTCGCTCAAGTCCATGGCGATACCGGCGACGATTACTCTAACTGGACCTTCAGCTCCGTCCGCCATTGGGGCGAGATTTCCACCGGCACATGGACCCTCAAGGTCGCCGATCTCAGCTCCACCGGCAACACCACCGGTGGCACCCTCACCGCCGCGGAGTTGAAAATTTTCGGCTCATCAGCCGCCCCGGTCATCACAGCCGCCAGTCTATCCGCCAGCGGCCAGAGCTATACCGACGTCCCTCTCACTGTCACCTCCATCACCGCGTCCGACCCAGAGGGCGATCCGTTGAGCTATTTCTATCAGTGGCAATCCAGCACCAATCAAGCCGTCTTCACCGCCGAGTCCGGCGCCACTCTCGCCACTGCTCCTGCTCTCTCCGGGAAGCTCCTCCGCTGCAAGATCACCGCCTCCGACGGAACCTCTAGCAGCACCGCCTTCACCACCGCCGCCGTCAATCTCCTGACCCGCCCCGGCACTTTGGCGGAGATCGGCAGTGGCTATTCCTACACCAGCGGCCTCGTCCTCCGCAGCGCCGATACCTCGCTCACCCGCCGCGCCATCATCCACGAATTCAGCCAAGGTCCAGCCGGCTTATCCTCCGAGTGGATAGAAATCCTCACCCTTCAGTCAGGCAGCCTCGCATCTTGGAATCTCCACGATGCCGGAGCTAACACCCTATTTTTCCTCAACGCTCCCGTCTGGAGTAACATCCCCGCCGGCACACTCATCGTCGTTTATAACGGAAATTCCAAAGACCCACTCCTCCCCGCTGACGACCTCGATCCTGCCGATGGTCGGATGATCGTCAGCAGCACCAACTCTGCGTATTTCGCCGCCAACTCCGCCGCGTGGCTACCGCTCTCAAACAGCGGCGATTCTATTTTTCTAGCCGATCCCACCGGCATCATCGTCCATTCCTTAGCCTATGGAAACAGCACCGCCACCACGCCTAACATCGGCAACGTCGGCAGTGCCAGCTCCGCCCACTTCACCGGCGATACCGACGCCAGTGCTAACCTCGCGGCTAACTGGCAGACCACCACCGCCAATGCCGCAACGCCCGCCGCGCCTAACAACCCAGCGAACCTAGCCTTCGTCACCGCCCTGCGGGATGGCAGCCTCAGCAGCCCGCCGCTGTTCCGCATCGGCAGCGGTGCGGTGATCCCTACCGGACTATCACTCGACTCCCACACCGGCATCCTAGCGGGCACTCTCGATCCAGGAAATCCCGCCACCGCCTACCCCATCGTCATTGAGCGCTACAACTCCCTCGGCGAAATCGTTTCCCAATCCTACACCCTCACCCTCAGTCCCGCCGCCACCTACGCCGCGTGGATTTCCGGCTACGCCGTCGGCGCGCTCAGCGGCCTAAATGACGACCCCGATCAAGACGGCCTACCTAACGGAATCGAAAACTACCTAGGCACCGCGCCCGATTCCGCCAACCCCGGCCTCACCCCTGTCTCCGCCACCGCCACCACGCTGGTCTTCCGCCACCGCCGCTCGCAAACTCCCGCCACCGATCTAACTGCCAGCTACGAATGGTCTGCTGATCTCGTCACCTGGCAGCCATCTTCCGCCGCCCCCGTCACCATCACCGCCGCCCCAGTGAGCGGTCTCATCGAAGTCACCGCCACCGTCACCGGCCCGCCCGAGCAGCAGCTCTTCGTGCGGCTCAAGGTCGTCCGTTAGGTCAGGAATGCGGCACCCTCTGCTGCCGCCCCGGCAGATGGAAGCTTTGCTCCACGCGGCAAAAAACTACGCACGCAGAATCGTGCTCACCGCCTCCTGCCTGCAAAAACCTGCATGAGGTCTTATCTCCAGAGTCGCTTGTTAAGTTCGCTTGATTTTTGGAATCGGTTTGAGAACTGGAGAGTGTCAACTAAGGGATAGGCATTTTGTCATGGTGTCCATTTGCGTCCATTCGCGGTTTGATTCTTCAGAATGAGATAGCCTGATCTTCCGTGTCTTGGGGCTTCCAAAAACCCGCATTGAGATTTATTTTCGCCGCGTAGATGATGAAATTTGCCTGCTTCCTTCTCCTGCTCACCGGCGTTTGCTCGCGAGCCCAGGAAACTCCCGCGCTCCCGGCACCCGTGGCTCCGCCCGTGGAAGATCCTGCGATCCCCGATGACGGCGTGCGCGTTTCCGTCATCGGTTATCATGACATTGCCGAGAATCTGCCGGAAACCGCGATGCGGCTGCACACCTCAAAATTCCGCAAGCAGATGGAAGCCATCCGTCTGCTAGGGATCAAGGTGATCACGCTCGATGAATTCATCGCTTGGAAAAAAGGCGACAAGCAGATCCCCGAGAAGTCGATCCTCATCACCTTCGATGACGGCTGGAAGTCCGTTTACACCGATGCTTACCCGGTGCTCAAGGAGTTCGGGTTTCCCTATACCATCTTCCTCTACAAGAACTACATCGATGGCGGCGGCAAGGCTCTGACGACCCCGATGATCCAGGAAATGCTCGCTGCCGGCGGGCTGTCGATCGGCAGCCATTCGGTTAGCCATCCGTATCCCCTGACGGTGAAAAGCTATCGCAAAAAAGGCGCTAACATTTTCGACGCCTATCTGCGCAAGGAGATGGGTGAGTCCAAGCGCTACATCGAGTCCCTATTCCCCGTGAAGGTCAGCAGTTATGCCTACCCCGGTGGATTCTATACGGAAGAAATGCTCAAGCTCGGCGACGAGTTCGGCTACGATTGCATGTTCACGGTGGTGCCGGGAAAGATCAAACGCGGCCAACCTAACGAAACGCTGCCGCGCTATATCATCCTCGGAAACTATGACAAAATTTTCGAGACCGCGACCACCTTCCGCGAAGGCCGCAACGCCACCGAACCGGGCAGTGCGACCGCCGGTCCCGCCCAGACGACACCTTACCCCGTGGTCCCTGAAGCCGGAGCCCTCATCAACTCACGCCTCCCGGAAATCTCCGCCGATCTATCAACTGTCGCGAACCTCGACCCCAAGACGCTGTCGATGAAAGTCTCCGGCTTCGGGGAAGTCCCCGCCACCTTCTCTCCCGCAACGCAAAAACTCTCCTGGCAAGTCAACCGCCGCCTGCGCCAGCCAAGCTGCCAGGTCGCCGTCACGTGGAAAGACACCGCCGGCAAGCCCCCCGAATCCCCGCTCCGCTGGTCGTTCCAAATCGACCTCGAATCCGCCTATCTACCAGACGGGGAGTAACGAATTTCACCGCCCGCCGCGAATACGGTTGAGCCAGAATGGGAGGTCGGAGCCACGCTGAAAGACGGAGGTGTCGAGATTCATTCGGACAATCAAGAGCATCTCGTAAGTTCCCGTGAGTTCGCGATTTCTGCATGACAGCACATGCGCTATCAAAAGTCATGTCGCCCCGTGTCGTCGTGGGTACCGATGTCTGCATCGCTTCCATCCTGAGTCCGGCCGGAGAAAACCGCGAAGTTCTCAGAGCCTGCCTTCTCGGAAGGGCAAAACCGCTCATGGCACGGCCTTGTTTCACGACTATGAGGATCTTCTCGGCTCATCCGAGTTGATGGCCAAGAGTCCACTCTCCGCCAAGGAGCGGCAATCGCTTTTCGAGGCCTTTCTATCCGTCGCCGATTGGATCAAAGTCTATTTCCTCTGGCGACCGAACCTGCCGGACGAGACATGTGGCCGGCCTTCATCAACGCCGCCGGCAAGGATCTGCCGGGAGCGGATGTGGTGTTCGACCAATTTCATGTGAGCAAGCACATGGGCGAGGCGGTTGCCGAGGTGCGCAGCATGGAACACAAGGAATTGTTGCAACGAGGCGACACGCGGCTCGTGAGAGCCAAGTATGATTGGCTGCGGACTGAACCTAACAAAGACCCTGACCGGCGCTACGCATTCTAGGCGTTGAAGGCAAGCGAGCTGAAGACGGCGCGCGCATGGGCGATCAAGGAACTGCTCAAGGTGTTCTGGGAATGCCCGGGAGAGGGATTCGCCGAGAGCCACTTCGAGCGCTGGTATGCCTGGGCGATCCGCAGCCGCCTGAAGCCGGTGAAGCGGGTGGCGAGGATGCTCAGGAAACATCTGTATGGATTGTTAGCTTACTTCCGCCATTGGATCACCAATGCCGCCGTGGAGGGGCTCAACAGCAAGATCCAGGCGATCAAGTCGGCGGCGAGAGGCTTCCGCAACTTCGGGAACTACCGGACAAGGATCCTGTTCTTCTGCGGCCGGCTGTCGATGCGACCGAAAACCGCCCTTTAAATCCCGCGAAGAACCCGAAAATGGTTGAGAGCCGGGATCAGCGAGGATGGCGAGTGGTCCGGGACAGAAGCGGGGACACCGCAGGGAGCGGTTATTTCACCGCTTCTATCAAATGTATATCTTCACTATGTCTTCGATCTATGGGTGAATTGGTGGCGTG
>JAYTEI010000240.1:0-7195 GCA_043735445.1 Akkermansiaceae bacterium
GACCCTCAAACCCGCGCCAACACCCGCAGAATGGCACTTTCTGCAATTCCAGCTATACGACCGGGGAAATCCGCCAGTCGTATAATAGGAAGTTAGGCCGCATCGCACGCCCTTCACCATGAAACGCACACACTGGATTATCTTGGCGCTGCTTCTGACAGCACCGGCTGCGTTTGCTCTGATCTACGCGCGTGAGTTTCTCGCTGCTGACTCGGCACTCGACGCTGGCGCGAGCTACGACTACCGGGCCGGACGAGCCGACTTCACACAGAGTCATCCTTTCATTCCTTTCGCCGAGCGACACAGCACACTTCGCACAGTCGCTGCATGGTCATCATTGGGGGCGGTTGGTTACGCCGTGGCAGTTGCCATTTGGAGCAGGAGGACACAGGCGGCCTAACCATGCGCTGCAGCGAACCCGGCCATCGCGCTCCGGTTGCAATTCGCGCCTCTCGTGGGCCGGGTCGCTGAGCTTGGGTCGTTAGGCGTCATCACACGCTCTCTCTAAATAGGACACGAAACTAAAGACACTTATGGCCGCATTCAATCGAACCAAAGACAATCCTTTGCCACTCAAGACGCCTCCAGGCACAGCGGATTTTACCATGCACACCGACACCAAAGATGGATTGCCGATTCTCGTCTGCACTGTGGGCAAAACCGTTCTCCATTACGACGTGCGCTGCATTCAAGAGCTTCGCGCCATGCTCAAGGCTCACGGCGATTGGATGGATTTGGGCGGAGCGGACGAACAGAAACCAGCTAAGGAAGGAACCGTCGAGGCTTGGGGCCGCTCTCCAAAAAACCCCGTCGGAGGGTGGTATGGACTCAAGAAAGGTTTGCGCGGACGCTTCGGCGTCTATGTCCCGCCGCTAATGGAAGCACTCGGTTTGTGCGAGCTAGAGCACAATCCGAAGAACAACCGAATCCGCGTGAAATAACCAATCGAATGACGCCTAACCCCAAAGATAGGTTCGGGCGATAGCCCCGAACCTATCCGTTGTTGAACGGGCCCGTCGGGTGCTACGGACGGGGCGGCTTCGCGGATTGCGCTTTAATTTTGCGACTCACCACCAGCGAGTTGCGTCCGGTGTGGGACGTGATGCCGGATTTTAACGTCGTTTGCGGGGGCCGTGGGGCGGGATGGCGCCTGGATTTTGGCCCGCGACGCTGCCGTCGGCTTGTTAGCGGGCTGATCGGGTGGTTGGACGCCATTCCCGGGCGCAGGTTCTCCGGACACGGCTTGGCGGGCGGTGCCGGGCATGGGAAGTGACGCGGGATTCATGGCTGCGGGCGTTTGGGCAGGACATGGAGCAGCCAGCGGCGGATGAATTCGTGGGGATGCAAGGCCATGACGGCGGTCTTGCTGGTGGCGCTGGAGGTCCAGCGCAGGAGGACGTTGCCTTGGGCGTCGTAGCCGATGAGGTGCCCGGCGGCGAAGGCGCTGCGCTGGACGTAGCGGGCGAGGTAGCGCAGGGCGGTGCGGCCGCTGCCGGCGTGCCGGAGCTGGACGTTCCAGGTTTTGGCGGGTGACAGGACGTGGCGCTGCGCGGATGTTAGCGTTTGATAGATGACGGGGTGGTCGTCGCGCAGGGCGCTGTGGAGGCGGCTGCGGAAACGGGCGGCGAGGGGCCGGTGGTGGATGAGGAATTTTTCCCTGGCGGGATGATGGAGGGTTTGGTGTTTGGGGTGGAAGGCGACGCCGGGGACGATGAGGTGGACGTGGGGGTGGTGCTGGATCTGGCGGCCCCAGGTGTGCAGGACGCTGGTGAAGCCGAGTTTCGCGCCTCCGGTCTTGGTGGCGATGACGTCCTGGAGGGCGGCGGCGCTCTGGCGCGGGAGGAGCGGATAGAGTATTTCGGGATGGAGCAGGCAGAGGCTGCGGAGTTCCTCGGGGAGGGTGAAGGTGACCATGAAGTAGGGCACGGGGAGGAGCCGGGCTTCCTGTTTGGCGGTCCAGATCTGTTGGTCGAGCGCGCCGCACTGGGGGCAGGAGCGGTGGTTGCAACTGTGATAGGCGGCGACCTGTCTGACGGAAGCACCGCCTTCGAGCATGTGGGTGGCGTAGCTGTGGCGCAGGGTGTGGGTGGAGAGGTGGGCGTGCTTTTTTGATAGACCGCATTCGGCGGAGGCGACGGTGATGGCCTGCCAGACGGCGGCCTTGGCCATGGGCCTGGGGGAGCGCTGCAGGGCCTGGCGCAGGGTGATGCCGGAGTCTTTCCAGCCACGGCCGACGCCGGGGAAGAGCCATTCGGGGTTCTTGTGGCTGGCGTAGAACTTGCGCAGCCGCCCTAGCAGCCGGGGGGTAATGGGGACTTCGCGCGCCTTGCGGTTTTTGGTGTTGGGAATGAGGATGACGAGGCGCTCGCCGTTGATGTGGCGGGGCTTGATTTCGAGGGCCTCGCTCCAGACGCAGGCCGCACTGATAGACGACGGTGCAAAAGGCGCGGTAGCGGCCGTCGCGGAAGGTGCGCAGCAAGCGGGCGACTTCGTCGCGGGTGAGGACGTGGGGCAGCGGTTCGTCGCGCTTGATGTGGATCTTTTTCCAGATGTCCCAGTCGAGGCAGAGGTGGTCGCGGTAGAGGGTGCGCAGTCCGCAGACGGCTTGGTTGAGGGTGCTGGGCCTGAGCTTGCGCTGGTCCTGGAGGTGGACGAGGAAGTCGAGCACGCGCACCGGGGGGAGCGCGGGGAGGTCCTCACCGGGGAAGTGGCCGGCGAGCTGGCGGACCCAGCCGTAGTAAGTCAGGCGGCTGCGCTCGGCGAGGCCTTTGAGCTGGACGAAGCGGGTGAAGTCCTGATACCAGGGAGCCGACGTGAGTGAGAACGGGTTCACTAAATCGACCGAGGCAGACGAGGGCCGAGGACGCGGGTGAACTCGTAGCCGGGGGTGCGTCGAGGTTGTAGGAGAGGATGGTGAGGTCTGGGGTTGTGCGTCGCTGTAGTCGGTGGTGGTGAGTTCGCTACAGCGGTGGTGTAGCCGTAGGTGGTGAGGATGCCCGTGCCGGAGTCGATGGTGACGAGGCGGTTGTCGCCGAGGAGGGCGTGGGTGTGGAGAGCGATGGTGCCGTCTGGATGGAGGACGGATTTGAGACGACTGCGGTCGGCTGCCGGGACCGAGTCGTCGTTCGGGTAGCCGGTGCGTAGGGTCGGTGAGGGTGGCGGTGGCGCTTTTTGTGGATGACGCCAGAATCAGATTTCACGTTCCCGGACTTTTTAGTGGGGAAACTAATCCGGTCCCGACCCACGAACGCGATCCCGGAGACTGGTGTGAGACATCCGCTCGACAAGCCATCGTGCCCTGATTCAGCGGAGGCCGAGGGGAGGATCGAGGATCTCGCGCATGACGATGGCTTGGCGGACTTCGGCGGGGTCGCGGAGGCGGCGACGGGGGGTGAGCGGGGTTTGTTTCAAAGGCATCGCGGTGCCTTTGCCCGCGATGCGGGCGCGGGTGGCCGAGGCACCGCCGGTGGTGGTGGCTTTGGTCTGGCGGATCTGGCGGAGGCGGGCGGCGAGGTCTTGCTGGTGCTTGAGGGCTTTGGCGGTTTCGTTGGCGACCTCGGCATCGTAGCCAGCCATCCGCATGGATGGTGGGGTGACTGAGCGAGTGAGAGGTGGCGGGACCGTGGGCTTCGCTTTGGGTAAAACTTTGCGATAGCTGTTGTCGTCATCAAGGGGAACCTCGGGAGTCGGATGCCAGTCGGCTTCTCGTTCGGCGGCTTGTATGGCTCGCGCATCGAAGATCGATTTCACGAATGAGCCGATGCCTAACAAGACGAGAACGGCGATTTGAAAGTGGTCGAAAATCCAGTTCACTGGAGGTTGAATGTTGAGAGTTGATGGAAAGAGTGAATCAGGTGCCTTCGGGTTTTGAGATGCTGGAGCGCATTTGGGTGTCGGCTTTGACGTTTTCCATTTTGTAATAATCCATGACGCCGAGGCGGCCGCTGCGGAAGGCTTCGGCGATGGCGAGCGGGACTTGGGCCTCGGCCTCGACGACTTTGGCTTTCATTTCCGCGACGCGGGCGATCATTTCTTGTTCGAGGGCGACGGCGGCGGCGCGACGGATTTCGGCTTGGGCTTGGGCCATGTTCTTGTTCGCCTCGGCCTGGGCTTCCTGGAGCTGGGCACCGATGTTTTCGCCGACATCGACGTCGGCGATGTCGATGGAGAGGATCTCGAAAGCGGTGCCGACGTCGAGGCCGCGGTGGAGGACGGTTTTTGAAATGCTATCAGGCGATTCTAACACGGTCTTGTAACTTTCCGCCATGCCGATGGTGGTGACGATGCCCTCGCCGACGCGGGCGATGATGGTTTCCTCCTTCGCGCCGCCGACGAAGCGATCGAGATTGGTGCGAACGGTGACGCGGGCGCGGACTTTGACTTGGATGCCATCCTTGGCGACGCCGTCGATGGTGGTGCGACCGGAGGCGGGGTTCGGGCAGTCGATCACCTTGGGATCGACGGAAGTGCGGACGGCCTCGACTACGCTTTTGCCGGAGCCTTTGGTGGCGAGATCGATGGCGCAGGTGCGGTTCCAATCCAGCGTGATGCCGGCTTTCTGGGCGGCGATGAGGGCTTGGATGGAGGGGACGACATTTCCGCCTGCCAGGAAGTGGGCTTCGATGTCGTTGATGGGGATTTCAATGCCAGCTTTCTTGGCAGTGATGCGGGCGTCGACCACCATGCCGTAGGGGACTTGGCGGAGACGCATGGCGACGAGATCGGTGAAACCGACGTAAGCCCCGGCGAGCCAGGCGCGGAGCCAGACGCTGAAGAATGAGAGCATGATGCCGAAGATCAGCAATCCGAGGATAGCGACGACTACGAGGAGGATGGTGGAGATGTCGAACATTGGGGGTGGTGGTCAGTTAGTTTTTAGTGAGAGTGACGATGAGGCGAAAACTATCAGCGCCGATGATGTCGAGCGCGGAGCCAGCGGGGGCTTGGCCGGATTGGCAAAAAGCTTCGTAGCGGTGACCCTCAACGAGGACGTAACCACTCGGTGAAAGCATGGTGATCGCTTCAGCGGATTTCCCGATCAGTTTACGAGCTTCGCTACTAACAGCGACGGAGACGGCGGTGATTTCTTTAGTGAGGAAAGCACGCTTACCAAACTTAGTTTTTGGCAGGTAGTGAAACTCGATGAACAACGCTAAGCCTGCCACGGCGAGTGCAGTTAGAACTGCGACGATCCCTCCGAGAGTGCCGTAATCGATGAAGGCGATGACACATCCGCCGAACATTAACAAGGCACCGATGGAGCCAAGAATCGCACCGGGGATGATAACTTCCACGGCGATGAACAAGATGCCGATAGAAAACAACAGAATGATAAGTGTCATGACACCACCTCCACGGCGAGTCCGAATTCCGCGAGGCCGGTGACCCTCACCGGGGTGCCCGCATCGGCATGGCCCACGGCGAGCCGTGCCTCGTAACGGTGGCCGCAGATATCGACTTGGCCGCTGGGAAACAGGCCGGTGGCGGCTATGCCGGTCTGGCCGACTAGATCCAGTGCGGTGGGTTCATCGCTTCCGCCACCGGCGAGGGCACGTCCGACGAGCGGTTCACCGGCGACGACAGCCTCCAGGACCATTCGGCCCCACAGCCCGCCTTGCGGGAGAAATTTGAGGAGCGCGAGAAATAGCACCACTGCTAGGAGGACCCCGGCCATCATGTTTAGCAAGGGGCGGACGAAGACGTCGCCTGATAGTGGGATAGGCTCGCCGGGCCAAAGGTCGGTCATTGCCCAGACCAAAGAGCCTAACATCAGTGCTACACCGGTCACCGCGAGGACCATCACTCCGGGGAGGAAAAACAATTCGAGAGCCACCAGCGTGACTCCTAGCAGGAAGAATAACACTGGCTCGTGCCCGGAAAGTCCGGCCACAAATTGGCCGAAGAAGACGACTCCTAACAAGGTGAGACCTGTGATGCCGAAAGTGCCGAAGCCGGGGGTTTTAAATTCAATGAACATGCATACCAATCCAAGTCCCATCAGAATGGGTGTCAGACTATTGAGATACTGTGCGAGTTTTTCCGACCAAGTGACTTCGAGACGCGTGACGGTGTAGTTTCCCACGCCGTGGATTTGGTTTAATAGAGCATCGAGATTGTCAGCGATACCATTGCCTAATAACGGCTGCGGCGGATCGCCGTAAACTTTCATCGCCTCGCGGGCGGTTAGAGACAACAGTTCACCTTTTGGTTTAATGATCTGGTCGCCGATCTTGAATTCGAAGTCCATGTCGATCATCGCGGAAATCACTTCGCCACGATAGCCCTTGCCCTCGGAGATTGAGCGCATCCGCGCTTTGAGGTAACTGACGAGTTTGCCGCGCATGGTCTCGCCGATGTCGCCGCCGTCTGATAGAACTGGGGCCGCCGCACCGATGACGGCACCTGGGGCAAAGTAAATTTCACTGGTGCCAGCGGCAATGAAGGCACCGGCGGACATCGCTTCGCGATTGACGTAGGTGACTGTTTTACCCGGAAATTTTTCGAGTGCCTTGAGCATCTCGAAGGTGACGTCCAGCTCGCCGCCTGGCGTTTCCATGTCGAGGACGATGGTGTCCACCTGTTGCTCGATGGCTTCCTTCAGGCCACGGCGCAGGATATAAAGTTCCGGCTTAGCGATCTGATCGCGGATGGGAATGACGACCACTTTTGCGGGCGCGGCTTTGATGGGCGGCTTTTCAGCTTGCGCGAAACCGCCGGAGATCAGTCCGATCGACATCGCGAAAATGCTAAATAAGACTCGTCTCACAAAGGCATCATGTCGGGATGCATGAGTCCGCGCAAGCCCGCCTTTGTTGGAAGACCAGACAAATTTTCCAAAAGTCCGGTCTTCCGCCGCTGTTAGGCAGGCTTGTTAGCACCCGCGTTGCGGATCTGTTCGAAGGTGCCTTCGATGAGTTGTTTCCCTTGCTCGCCGATGTTGTGATAGATGGTGCTCATCGTTTGAATGGTGCTGGCGGCAGGGCCGGCGAAGGTGAATTCGCAATTGATCACCTCGCACTGATTGAGCGCGAAGGCACCGTAGCCGAGGACCACGAAGCGGCAGTTAGTGAATTGGCAGGCTTCATATTCGTGGAAATCAAGGACGACTTCTTCATTGGCGAAATTGTTTTTAGAGATCTTCATCGGTGGTGTTGTTTCGTGGTTTTTGATTCGTGCGAGTGCGGAGTTAATGCGC
>JAYTEI010000241.1:0-3258 GCA_043735445.1 Akkermansiaceae bacterium
CACTAACGGAATGATGTCATCGACCCCGCTGGCCGTGGCATACGCGCGGAAAATCCGTTGGGCTTCGGGCTGCTTCACGAGCATCAGATTCATCGCCTCGATCCCTTCGATTTTCTCCTCCACGAATGGCTTTGCATTCGGCACCGCACGCGCCGCGTTCGGCGCATTGATGGCCGGCAGAACCATCATTCCCAAAACGACGATGATGGCCACTGCCGCTCCCGCACCCAGAATCCAGTGAGTCGGGCGGCGGCGGGCGAGACCCCATTGCAGGCTCTCGTCAGCCGGTTTTTTGCCGCCCGATGCGCCGACGGGGCGCTCGTGAAAGGTGATCTGCCGAGGGACTTTCGGCGGTGCTGAGGCCAGCGGATCCAGCCGCATGATCGTGCCGCTGATTTCCTGCACCTTAAGTCGCTGAGAGGAATCCGCAGACTGGCCGCGCGTGAGATTGGAGTCGATCCGTAGGCCGGTTAGACCGTTTTCCACCGCCGCCACGGCAGCCGTGGGCGACCGATCCACCACGCTCCGCCGGGGCGGCAAGACGTGGGCTGCTCCCGTGGTGGCTTCCGGGATGATGCCCTCCGCATCGCCCCAACCGTCGTCCGGGGAAACCTCGGGAACATGGTTGTTAGGATCAAGCAGGGCGGGATTCATCAGGCGAAAGGGAGAGCACAGCCTGAGAGCCAATGCCGCCCGATGCAAGCGGTTTGGCCTTATTCTCCGGCGAGCTGGCGATCCAGCGCAGCGTCCATCGCCTGTTCGACCAGTCGCGCGGCGAGCGCTTCGGTGGCGGCATCAAGTCGTTGGACGGCAATTTTGAGCGGATTGGCGGCTCCTCCGGCCAACGCGGCCCGCACGGCGGCGGCGGCGGATTCGATTTCACCGCGCTCGTCATCCAGCGCGAGACCTTGGCCTAAAACCGCCTCCACCGCTGGCAGCAGCTCCTCCGCTTTCATCCTCGCCTCGGTGAAAACCCGCTCCGCCATGTCGCTGAATGCGTGCTCCACCGACTCACTCACCATCGCCTCCACCGCCGCGTCATCCACATTCACCGCCGCGCTCTCGATCCGGATCACCGTGTCGATGCCGCTCACCACATCGCGGGCAAGAGCTTCCAAAATGCCGTTTTCATCGATCTTAAATTGCACCCCCACTCGCGCCTGACCCTTTGCTGACGGGGAAAATGCCACGTCGAATCCACCCAGCTCCCAGTTGTCCTTCGCCATCTCGCGCTCGCCTTGGAGCACTCGCACCCGCATCGCCGCTTGGCCGTCCGCAGCGTTAGTAAACATTTCCCCAGCCTTGCACGGGATCGTCGTGTTGCGCGGGATCAGCACATTCATCAATCCGCCAAATGTCTCAATCCCCAAGCTCAGCGGCGTCACGTCTAGCAGGATCATCTGCCGCAGGGCACCGCTCAGGACCCCGCCCTGGATCGTCGCGCCGAGAGCGATCGCCTCATCAGGATGTTGTGAAACATCCGGCTCGCGGCCGAAAAGTTCCGCCACCGCCCGCCGCACCGCAGGCATCCGGGTGCTGCCGCCCACGACCACCACGGCGCTTAGATCTTCAGGCTTGAGCGCCGCATCCGCCAGCGCTTGGCGGCAAAGACGCAGGGTTTTGCCGATCCACGGCGCGGCCAGTTTTTCTAACTCCGCCCGCATGATCGGCTCCTCCACACTGCGACTGCCATCGAAAAAAGGCACCCGGAAAACCGCTTGATCCTCATCTGATAGAACGAGCTTCACCCGCTCCGCCTCAGTCGTTAGGCGGACCCGCGCCGCGAGGTCGGTCTCCCCGATCCCAGCCCGCTCCATCACCAAGCTCAAAATCAACGCGTCCAAATCATCCCCCCCGAGGCGGGTGTCGCCGTGGGTCGCGAGCACTTGGAAGACCCCGTCGTGCATTTCCAAAATCGAGAGATCGAAGGTCCCGCCGCCCAAGTCATACACCGCGACTCGGGCCTTTTCGCCGAGCTTGTCCAAGCCGTAAGCAAGGGCCGCAGCGGTGGGTTCATTCACGATTCTAACCACCTCCAGCCCGGCCAACTCGCCCGCGCGTTTCGTCGCCGCGCGTTGGGCATCGTGGAAATACGCCGGCACCGTGATCACCGCCTTGGTGATTGCCACGCCCATCCGCCACTCCGCGATGCGCTTCATTTCCTTTAAAATTTCCGCACTGATTTCCTCCGGGGATTTTCCTAACACGCGAGGCAGTCCGTCATTTCCGGCAGTGATCGGCACCGGGAAATTTTCTTCCACTTCACTCGTACGCCGCCCCATCAGCCGCTTGATGCTGGTGACCACCCGCTCCGGTTCCAGCGTCCGCCGCCGCAGCGCCTTCGCTCCCACTTCCACCGTCCCATCCCTGCCGATCCACACCGCGCTGGGCGTGATCCGGCGGCCATCTTCATTGGCTAACAAGATCGGAAACCCCGAATCCACCACCCCCACCGCAGAATTCGTCGTCCCCAAATCAATCCCTAGAATCATGTCGCTCATCGCCGCCGACCATCACGCCCCCAGCGCCGACCGTCAAGAAGCGCGGGCATTTCGGGCGTCACCGCAAGCGACCGCTTGTCGCGCGGCACACCGGTAAGGAGGGCGGACATTTTTGTCCGTCCGACCGCTGAGAAGAATAGGAGAAGCGCCCGCACTTTTTTTTCACCGCCCCCGGCCAAGCCGACAAAAGGGTCCGCTTCACCTATTTCACCTGCCAGTTCAGTCAAGCCCCCAGATACGTCCGCTTCACTTATTTCACCTGCCAGTTCAGTCAAGCCCCCAGAAACGTCCGCTCCCTCGTTATTTCGCCCACCAGTCCCCCCGTCATAAAACGCTGCCCAAATAAATCGTTATTTAGCTAATTAACTGAAAAATGAGGCTGACGTAGCGGCTTCTAAGATTGGATTCACTTCGTCGCAGCGCGACGACGGAAGATAGGCGCGCACTTCAGTCCACGGGATGCTTCGACCTGATTCTTGTTTGCCAGGTAGTGGCAAATATCACGTGGCGCTGCGCGACACGGATGTCGTTCTCTGACCCCGATTCGTGGACTGAATTTTACGGCTACTATCCGATGTCGCTCTGCGACAGAGCGAGTTACCTTCCTTTTCTAAGTAGGATACCCATAGGCCAATCGACTCCGGGATAGAATGGGGCGACGCAACGGTGTCCAACATTAGAGCGAAAAATCTCCTGCTGCGTGGCCTTGATGCGCACTAGATGGCCGCTGACGGAGCTTCCATTCACCGGATCTAAA
>JAYTEI010000242.1:0-7184 GCA_043735445.1 Akkermansiaceae bacterium
AAACTCCTCGACGACCCGAACCAGCTCGCGCCGAACCTGAACGCCTACATCAATGCGTTCTCGCCCAACGTCCGGGCGATCATGGAGCGCTTCAAGTTCGATCAGGAAATCGCCATCATGGCGGACAAGAACCTGCTTTACGAAGTGGTGAAGGCGTTCACCGGGCCGAACATCGATCTGTCTCCCAAGAAGGTGGACAACACGCAGATGGGCTACGTGTTCGAGGAGCTGATCCGGATCGGCGCTGAGCAATCGAACGAAGAGGCCGGGGAGCACTTCACACCGCGCGAGGTGATCCGGCTGATGGTGAATCTCCTGCTAGACCCCGAGCAGGATCTGGCGAAGAGCAATGTGGTCAAAACGATTTACGATCCGGCCTGCGGCACCGGCGGGATGCTTTCCGTCGCGGAAAACTACATCAAGCAGCTCAATTCTAAGGCGGATCCCCATTTGTTCGGTCAGGATTTGAACGACGGAGCTTGGGCCGTCTGCAAGGCGGACATGCTCATCAAGGGCGAGGATGCCGACAACATCCGGCGTGGCGATTCCTTCACCAAGGACGAGTTCGACCGCGACTCCTCGGGAAACAAATACACCTTCGACTACATGCTGGCCAATCCCCCCTTCGGCGTGACTTGGAAGCAGCAGGAAAAGGCGATCAAGAAGGAGGCGGACTCGCTCGGTTACGAAGGGCGCTTCGGGGCCGGGCGGCTGCGGGTGCCGATGAAAAAGAGCCTCGGCAACAAGCGCCGCAAGATTGGCGATCCGAAAACCGGACGGCCGGATGACAAGAACGATCCCGACCACGTCGGCGACCTCACCCGCATCTTCGGGGGATTCAAGGACGGCGAGACCCGGAAATTCGAGGGTAGGGACGGCTCGCCGAGCCGTCCGTTGACCGTCTCCAAGGTTTTCGATAACGAGGACTTCGGCTTTCACAAGATCACCGTGGAGCGCCCGCTGCGGCTCAATTTCCTGGCCAGCCCGGAGCGCATCGCCCTGCTCGATGAACAGAGCGCGTTCAAGAGCCTCGCGACCAGCATCAAGAAGAACGAGGAAACCCGCCTCAAGGAGATCGCCCTTGGGAAGGCGCGGCAGCAGGAAATCCGGGATCTGCTCAAAGCCTTGCACAAGGCCCTCGGCGGCAAACTTTGCAAGGATCGGAAAATCTTCCTCACCGAGCTGAAGAAACTCGACCGCGCCCGCGACGTCCGCCTGGCACCCGCCGAACTCAAGGCCGTCCTCAGTGCCATCGGCGAGCGCGCCGAGTCCGCCGAGATCTGTCGCAACAAGGACGGCGAGCCGGAACCGGATAGCGATCTGCGCGATACCGAAAGCGTGCCGCTCAAGGAAAGCATCGAGGAATACTTCAAGCGCGAGGTCCTGCCGCATGTCCCGGACGCGTGGATCGATCACAGCAAGACCAAGGTCGGCTACGAGATCCCGCTGAACCGTCATTTCTATCTCTACGAACCGCCGCGCCCGTTGGAAATCATCGAGGGCGAGATCAAGGATCTGGAAAAGGAGATCATGCAAATGCTCAAGGAGGTGACGGCGTGAGCACCGGGTTGATTCTTTACCAAACCGATGACGGACTCGCCCGCGTGCAGCTCCGGGCGGTGGATGGCAGTGTTTGGCTGACGCAGTTGGAGATCGGCGAGCTGTTTGCCACTACCAAGCAAAACGTCAGCCTTCACGCCAAGAATATATTCGCTGAACGGGAACTGGTCGCAGATTCAGTTGTCAAGGATTCCTTGACAACTGCCGCCGACGGCAAGAGCTACCGAACCCAGCATTACAGTCTCCCGTTGACCCTCGTCATCGGCAGGATTCATCCAGAAATCTGGCGTGGATTTCGCCGCGCCGTATTTGGATTGAATCCATCCCTGCTGGCATCCCTCCGGGATGCGGGGATTCGGGGTGACGCGGTTCGGTGGTGTCGCTTTGCTCAACCACCGGCTACAAGCTGGGATCCCTCCGGGATGAAGAGTTCGAGCGAAAAACGACCAACGCAACCACATCATGAAGCCACCGGCTTCAAAGCCTGTAGCCGGTGGTTGAGCGCAGCGACACCACCGGCTTCTCGTCACCCCACGAGCCGCACCCCAGCAGGGGTGTCAGCCAACAACGCCTATGCCATCGACCCACACCAGCCTCCATTACCATCTGATCTTCGCCACCAAGAATCGCGAATCCTGTCTCTTGGAAACCTGGCGTCCGCAACTCCACGAATACCTTGGCGGAACGGTACGCGGACTCGACGCGCATCCCGAGGGAATCGGTGGAGTGGCCGACCATGTCCATTTGCTCGTTTCGCTGAAAGCCACGCATCGGTTGGCGGATTTCATGCGGGAATTGAAAAAAGCCTCTTCGTCTTGGGTGCGGGAAACATGCCACCAGACTGGGTTTCATTGGCAGGAAGGGTATGCGGCCTTCACGGTGAGTGCTTCGGCGCGGGATTCCGTGCGCACCTACATTGCCAATCAAGAAGAACATCATCGGAAGAAATCGTTTCGCGAGGAGTTGATTGGGTTCCTCCGAAAATCGGGCGTGGATTTCGACGAGCGATATTTGGATTGAATCCATCCCGGCTGGCATCCCTTCGGGATGCCGGGATTCGGGGTGACGCGGTCCGGTGGTGTCGCTTTGCTCAACCACCGGCTACAAGCTGGTATCCCTCCGGAATGAAGAGTTCGAGCCAAGGACATTTAATGCAACGGCATCATGAAGCCACTGGCTTCAAAGCCTGTAGCCGGTGGTTGAGCAAAGCGACACCACCGGATTCCCATCACCCCAAGAGCCGCACCCCGGCAGGGGTGTCAGCCAGCGCGACACCGGCGAAGCAGAAAGGCGGCGCGAAGTGAACGCCAAACCGTATCCGAAATACAAGCCGAGCGGTGTCGAGTGGTTGGGTGATGTGCCGGAGCATTGGGAGGTGAAGCGACTGAAGACCGTAGTGCAGTTGGCCGATAAGAAAGTCGACGCTGAAGACGATCGAGGCAATCGTCGCTGCCGGAGAAGGAAACACCGTGGAGTTCAAATCGACACTACGGGTCAACCTCCACACCAATCAGAATGATCCGAAAATGGAGCACTCGGTTTTGAAGACCATTGCGGCTTTTCTCAACTCGAAAGAAGGCGGGACTTTAGTCATTGGCGTGAATGACGAAGGCCACGCGCTGGGAATTGAAACGGACAGGTTTTCCAACGAAGACAAAATGAATCTGCATTTGGGAAACCTGCTTAAGAACAAGCTTGGTCCGGCTTCAATGCTCAATATCAAACCACACTTTGAAACGTTTCAGGATAAACGGGTGCTAGTGGTGGATTGCGCTTCAAGTGGTGCCCCCATTTATTTGAAGAACGGGAATAGTGAAGAGTTTTTCATCCGAGCAGGAGCTTCCACGGAAGCGCTTCAGCCGAGCGAGATGGCAATTTATATCAAGCAGCGGTTTCTATGATTCCCGGGTAAAAGGCGATGAGGGTGGAGAGTCACTTCTTCTCCGGCCAGATGGCTTTAAGCAGCGCTGCGAAGCGGTAGCCGGCTTTTGATAGTTCCAACTCGACGGTGTCGCGGGATTTCTGCGGGTAGGACTGCGGCAGGTCCACGGTCCACTCGAAGTGCTCCTCGTGTTTTTCGTTCTTGGGGACCAGGAAACGGTCGCGCGGGACGATTCCTTCAAAGCAAGTTTTTGCCAAGTCGAGGGTATCGGTGGCCCATTGCGCGGGCCAGGTCACTGCGGGGCCCTGGGCGTCCCACTCGGGCTTGGAGGGTGAGGCTTTCATGAGGGCGGCGGGAAAGTCCTCCACCCCAAGGTGATCGCGGGCCGCTTTGACGGTTTGGGTGTCCCAATAACCGTGAAGGGCGGTGCCACGGCGGGTCTTGAGGTGCAGGTAATTCCCACCGGCGTCGAGCTGGCCCTTGGCGCCAGTCTCCGGATCGACGAAATGGTTATCCTCGTCGATATAACTGCATCCGACGTGTAACGGTTGATGGAGGTCGCCGACCAGGTGGGCGATCAGCATGAGCGCGACGCGTTTGTTGATCTTGAGTGGATTGGCGGTGGAGTCGTCCCGCGCTTGCAAGACTTGGATGCAAATTTCCAGGATGTGGACGATGTCGCGATTGTGAGTGCCGGTGACGCCGGCGCGATAGGCTTTTTGCTGAAATGGAATGTCGCAATAGTGGTAGCTGTGATGCTCCGGGTTGTTCGCGACAAAGTCCTTCATCTCGGCGCTGAGGTATTTGGCGGGGAGTTTCGCGCGGTCGGCCCAAGTGGCGGCCTTGTCGAGGCCTTCGTTTTTCTTGAGGAGCGAGCGGACTTCCTTGAGGGCGCGGGTCCCCTCCAGATAGTGCTCGGCGACGGTGCCGACCGCCTGGTGACCGGCATTTCCGTAGCCGGAGGCATTTCCAACAAAGGCGATGGCGAGGGCGGCGAGAAGGAAGAGTTTGGACATCGGTGGTTCAGAGACGTGCGGGCGACACGTGATACTTTGGCACGCAGGTGGAGTCTTGCAGGAATTAGATGGGCAGTCAGAGACCAGAGACCAAATCTGAAATCTGGATTCTGGAATGAAACATGGTTTAGTGCCCCCGGACTATTTTCCAAACCCCATGAAAACCATCACCCTAGCCGCCATCGGCGGGTTCTGCGCGGTCACCACCGTCCGCTCCGCCACCGTCGAAGTCGATCCCGCCCGCAGCCGGATCCAGGTCGATGCCAAGGCCACGGGCCACCGGTTTACCGGCGAACTCAAGAAATACACCCTCAAGGCGGCGGGCGATGCCTCGACCGGCAAGCCGACCGATCTCGATCTAGCCTGGGACTTCAACGATCTCAAAACCGACGACGAGAAGCGCGACAAGGAAATGATCCAATGGCTCGGCGGCGGCAAGCCCAAGGGCTCGTTCGCCTTCGTCAAATCCTGGGACGTGAAACCCGACGGCGGCAGCGCCCAGGGAACTCTAACGGTCAACGGCGTTTCGAAATCCGTCACGTTTCCCTACACCGTGAAACGCGACGGCGAGTGGGTGACCCTCGACGGCAAGGTCTCGCTGGACTATCAGAATTTCAAATTGCCGGTCATCCGCGCGATGCTCGTGATGACCGTGGACCCGGCGCTGGTTGTCCGCTTCCACGTCGTCGGAAAAGTGAAGTGACGGCTGGGTGCCGATTGCCGCTTCAAGACGATGGGGCACGACCGTGGAGCGGGGTGGACGAATTTGACCGCAGATGACGAGGATGGTCGGGGAAGTGGAGTTGAAGAGACTCTAACCTCAAGGAACGCAGAGCACACAAGGAGAGGTGGACTCCGATCCTACTGGCGCCCGTCGCCGGCTCACTTGATCTTTGGCTTCTGATTCTCCAGCCGTTTTCCCTTCCCGTCACCCGCCAACCCGTTAGCCTCGGGCTACCTCATGCATTGGACCGAACCCGCCACCGCCGACGATTCCCACGCCGATCTCGAAAAAACTCTGGGACGCCGCCAACCAGCTCTGGGCCGGAGCCGACCTGAAGCCTTCCGAATACTCGCCCACCGTCCTCGGCCTGATTTTCCTGAAAGGGGCACAGGCGTCCCGCCCAATACTGTCATCTTAGCTTGAAAATCATCTGAAGTGATGTATTTTCGGCTGCATGGCAAGGCACGCAAAAAACATCTCCCAAGGAAACACGGCAACCGAACATCTTGGCGTGGGGGTTCTCGCCTTGTGTTTTCCCCTACAAAAAGTCGCGGCCATCATCGCTGCTTGCGACAAGGCGGACAAGCGAGTCCGCGATTTGCCTGCGGCACTGATGGTCTATTACGTGATCGCCCTGAGCCTGTTTCCTGGAGTGGCCTATCAAAGTGTGCTGCGGTGGCTTCTCAGCGGCCTGCAGTGGCTTGGTAACCATTCATTCCGGGTCGCCTGCAAGGAAGCGTTGAGCAATGCCCGGCAACGCTTGGGAGCACTGCCCATGCAGAAGCTGCATGAGGAGATGGCTCTACCGATGGCGGAAAAATCCCTGCCGGGCAGTTACTTCAAGGATATGCTGCTCGTAGCCTTCGATGGTAGCACACTTGCTTTGCAGGATACTGCGGCCAATGCCGAAGAGTTCGGACGCTCGTCCAATCAGAATGGCGATTCCGCTTGGCCACTCGCACGGTTTGTTGCCCTCGTCGAGTGCGGGACCCATCTCATTTTTGCGGCAAGTCTCGGTGGCTATAAAGATTCGGAAATGCACCTCGCCAAGTCCCTAATTCCGCGACTTCGCAAGGGAATGTTATGCATGGCAGACCGCCTTTTTCCCGGCTATGAGATCTGGAAACAATTCGCCGCGAGCGGAGCGCACTTGCTCTGGCGGGCGAAAATTTCTCTTCCGCTGGAAAAAATCGAGGTTCTTGCCGATGGCTCCTATCTCGCCAAATGGCTACCCAAAGAAGAACGGAAGAAAGGCAGCGAGGCTGTGATTGTGCGGGTGATCGAATATAGACTCACGGATCCCGGAGTTGCCAACGACAAAGGGGAAATCTATCGACTCATCACCACCATCCTTGATCCGTCGGTGGCAACGGCAGTGGAACTTGCCGCGCTCTATCCCCAACGATGGGAAATCGAGATCACCATCAAGGAGGGGAAAACGATTTTGCGCAAAGGCCGGATCACGCTACGCAGCAAGATCCCCGAATTGGTGAAGCAAGAGTTCTGGGGAATGATACTTGCGCACTATCTGGTGAGGAAAATGATGGCTCAAGCCGCATTGGATAAGAAACGGGATCCCGATGAACTCAGCTACGAAGGGAGCATTGAAATCATCAAATCCACGCAAACAGGCCCGGTCCTGAACATTTCCCCCTAAGGCAAGAGCGCGCGTCTTCGCGCAAATGCGCAAGCATCTTGGGGAAACCGAGGCCGAGAGTAGTCGCGGGCGGAGCAAGGAGCGAACGATCAAAGCGAAACCTCGACCTAAGTTTCCGGTGAGGAGGCGTGGCACCAAGGCGAACGCAAGAGTTCGACAGACAACCGTAATCATCGTCTAAGATTACAGTATTGGGCGTCCCGCCCCAAGCCTCTCAGTCTAAGAATCTTAAACCGCAGATTCACGTAGAAGAAGAACACAGCGCAACGCAGAATGATTCGCCGTAAAGGAACGCAAGGTGCGCAAAGTTAGAAACCATCCGTTTCACGGAAAGGTTCGGCATCT
>JAYTEI010000243.1:0-7179 GCA_043735445.1 Akkermansiaceae bacterium
GCGGACCAAACTTTCGACCCGCGGCTCCGTTCCGACATGCAGTGCGAGACCGAGATGCTCTTCGATTTCATCCTGCGCAAGGACCGCCCGGTCGAGGAACTCATCTCTGCCCGCTACAGTTTCATGAACGAGCGACTGGCCAAATTTTACGGCATCGACGGGGTGACGGGCGAAGAGATGCAGCCAGTCGATCTGACTGAGCACCCCGAGCGCGGCGGTATTCTCACACAAGGGACATTCTTGATGGTCACCTCTAACGCGACCCGCACCTCCGCCGTCAAGCGCGGGTTGTTCGTGCTCGATAACCTGCTAGGCAGCCCACCGCCACCACCGCCGCCGGGCATCCCGAAACTCGAGGACGCCACCACCGGCAATGCCAATCCGACCCAGCGCGAGATGATGGAAATCCACCGCAAAAAGCCGGAATGCCGCGGCTGCCACGCGCGGATGGATCCCATCGGCCTCGGCCTGGAGAACTTCAACGCACTCGGCCAGTTTCGCGTAACTGAGAATGGCAAGCCCATCGACGCCGGCGGCAAACTGGTCACTGGGGAAACATTTGCCGATGTCGCCACCCTCAAGGAAATCCTAGCGGGCAAGCGCAAGCAGGACTTCTATCGGACTCTAGCGGAAAAACTGCTGACCTACGCCATCGGTCGTGGCATTGAGTATTATGATGCCACCACCATCGCTCTCCTCACCGCACGGCTGACAAAGAACGATGGCAAGCTCCGCGAACTCATCCAAGGTATCGTCGAAAGTGCGCCGTTTCAAAAACGCCGCGGCGACGACTGACCACTCTCCAAACTCCACCCACACCATGAGCTATCCCTTCCCAGGCACCAGCCGCCGCGGCTTCCTCCGTGGACTCGGCGCATCCGTCGCGCTGCCCGCATTGGACATCTTCCATCCGCTATTAGCCGCCGCCGGGGCGGGTAGAGCCATCGCCACCACCGCCAGCGGCGCACCGTTGCGGATGGCCTATCTTTACATCCCTAACGGAGTGAACATGGCACATTGGCGACCGCAAGGCACCACCTCCAGCTACAAGCTTGGCAAAACGTTCAAGCCGCTCGAAGCACTCCGCAATGACTTCCAAGTCTTCACCGGATTCGAGCAAAAACACGGTGAGGGAAATGGCGATGGCCCCGGCGATCACGCCCGCGGAGTGGCCAGCTTTCTCACCTCCGCCCAAGCGCGCAAGACCTCGGGGTCCGACATCCACCTCGGCATTTCAGCCGACCAAGTCGCCGCCCAAGCCGCCCAGAAACAAACCCGCTTGGCTTCGTTAGAACTCAGCACCGACAGTGCGCGCAACGCGGGCAACTGCGATTCCGGCTACTCCTGCGCCTATCAGTTTAACCTCTCGTGGCGCTCAGAAACTCAGCCAATGTCGCCTGAGGCGAATCCCCGCGCGGTCTTCGAGCGCTTGTTCGGCGCGGGCGATTCCAAGGAACGCGCCGCCAGTCTCGGCCAACGCTATGCTTCGAAAAAGTCGGTCCTCGATTTCGTCCAACAGGACGCGCAGGCACTCCAGAAATACCTCGGCCGCAGCGACCGCCACAAGCTGGACGAATATCTAACCGGCGTGCGCGAGATCGAGCGGCAGATCGAGAAAGCCGAGTCCATGGGCTTGCCCAAAGACCCTGGAGTCCCCGCGCCGGATGCCACGCCGGAATCTTACAAGGAGCACCTCCGCTTAATGATGGACATGATGGTGCTCGCTTTTAAAACCGACTCCACTCGCATTTCCACCTTCCTCATGGCTCATGACGGCAGCACTCGCAGCTTCCCGGAAATCGGCGTCTCGGATGGTCACCACAATATTTCCCACCACCAAGGCAAGTCCGAGAACCTCGAAAAAATTGCCAAGATCGACGCCTTCTACATCGAGCAACTCGCCTATTTCCTCGACCGTTTGAAGAACACCCCAGACGTCGATGGCAAGTCGCTGCTGCATAACTCAATGATCGTTTACGGTGGCTGCATCTCCGACGGCGACCGCCACAACCACAACGATCTTCCGATCATCGTGGCCGGCAATGCGGGTGGCGCTTTCACCCCCGGTCGGCATGTGGATCTGGGAGAAGACGTCCCGCTTTCGAATCTATATCTTCGGATGTTAGAGGAGTTCGGAGTGAAGGACAAACGCTTCGGCGACTCGACAGGTGCGTTGCGGAAGATTTGATAGGGGGAAGGGAGGACTACTCCTCTCGCATGGCCGAGACGTCCATGACCCTTAGTCAGAAACTTCCATCGCTCTTGGACGCGAAACTCCATCCTTGGATCACGTTCATTCCGTGGTAATTCCCCGCCATGTCATTGACTGAATTTCCTCAGGTCCAAGCTCTCTCGACTCGCCAAAAGCTGGAGTTAGTTGATGAAATTTGGAAGGACGTCGCCCAAGACCTCGCTTCCTCGGAGGTTACCCAAGACGAAAAAATTTTGTTGGACTCAAGGTGGGAGGCGTTCCTCGCGAATCCGTCATCAGCAATGACCCTTGAGCAATTCAAGAACGGCCTTGAGGCAATTCGGGCATGAGAGAAATCCAGATTCTGCCTGCCGTCCTGCATGACATCGCGGAGGCCGCCGCGTGATATGACGAGCAGAGATATGCCGGATTGGGCGAGCGACTTATCGGGACGTTTTACGCCAGCCTCCCGAAGATTCAACGGGATGGGGAAAACTATTGAACGGTTCATGGCGAGTTCCGCCGGATTTGGATTCGTCCGTTTCCTTACGCCGTGTTTTTCGCCTGCATCGCGACGTCTAGATCGTGAGTCTTGTGATTCATGCAGCTCGCAGGCCAAAGCTGGTTCACGCGTTGTTACGCGATAGAAAGTGAAGTCTAGGAGGCATCACTGGCAATCTAACTGCGCAGCTCCTCTCGCATGGCTGAGACGTCCATGCCTTCTATTGCTAACCGATGAGAAACTTCCGGTGCAGGTTGTTTCTTCGGTTGGTTCCACGCGAGTTCGAGGACGTGGAAACAGCCGCCGAGGTGCGCGGGGTGGGTAAGAGTTTGGAATTGGCGGAGCGCGGTTAGATCTGCTTGGCCCTCTTGCGCGAGCAGCCACTCGCGGCCGACGTGGGTGAGCCACGCACCTTGATTCTGGAACCCGAGCGGCTGGCAGCCTAGGCGGATCGCGGCTTCGGCGACGGCGGTGAAATCGACATGTGCGGTGATGTCGATCTCGCCAAGACTGGCGAAGGGATTTTCCGCAGCGCGGTGTTTGGAGAATGTGCGGAGCGTGCCCGTGTGGCGCTCTGGCTGATAGAACTCCGGCCGGGCGAAGCCGTAGTCTGGCCACAATAATAAGCCGGACGACAGGCAGCGGGTGAGTGGCTCGAGGAAACTCTGATAGTTCGTGCGGACTTCGGTGCGGTAGCCTGCGGGAAAATTCACACCTAACACTCGCAAGTCTAGCAGACAGGGTGCATGGTTGTCCCACCCGAATTCGCCGTCGGCAGTGGTCACGACGCGGCACTCGCGCCAGCCACCGTCTTGCCACTCGACGACATGAAATGGCAAGGCATCTAGTAGTTCATTACCGAAGGCGATGCCGGGTAGGGGTTGCGCGAAGAGTTCGCTGGCGTCTGCGATAAATTTCAATTTGCCCTGAAATCCAGCGAGCGTCTGGCGCTGGGCCGCTTGGAGTAGAGGGAGCGGTTCGGGAATCGCGTATTCGAGCGCGGCAAATGAGGCCGGGGCGAGCCTCGAGATTGCGCCCAGAATGTCGGCGGCGAGCGTGCCGTCGTGTGCGCCGCACTCGATGATCCGCCACTGCGCGGGCGAGCCGGACTCGCGCCATTCCCGCAGAAACCGCCGCGCTAACAACTCACCGAACAATGGACCCACACTCACGCTGGTGAAAAAATCTCCTCCCCGTCCGACTTGGCGGGACTCTCTGGCATAGTAGCCCTGCGCCGGATCATACAAGGCAGCCGCCATGAATTCTTCAAACAGCAGCGGGCCGTCTCGCTCGATCCGGGCACGTAAGATCGCCTTCAACGAAGGGGTTGCGGGCGGCGCGGCGATCACATAGTCTGGTGCTCGCGTGACCGCTTGCGAAGGCGGTGATGAAACTGGATCTGGCATGGCTAAAATTCAAATATCGAATCGGAAGAAAAGCACCAGTCGCTGGTTCTTCAAGCGCAAAGGCTTCTGGCTAGGACTACTTCTGCTAGGCATCATTGGCGGTGCCGCGGCGTGGATCTTCGCGGTGGGCTACACCAAGCCGTATCGCGAGCGCGCGGCGACTTATGATCTGAATCACATCAACGACCTCGAGGAGCCAAGCATCATCCTCGACCGCAACGGCAAAGAGATCGGGCGGGTTTTCGTCCAGAACCGCAGTGTGATTTCCCTCAAACAAGTGCCGGAAATTTTCATCAAAACTCTGCGTGCCGGCGAGGACTCGCGGTTTCTAACCCATCACGGGGTGGACTACATCGGCGTGGTGCGGGCGGTGATTCTCAATGCGAGGGGCGGCAACCAGGGAGCGAGCACGATCACTCAACAGTTAGCCCGCAACGCTTACAATCTCAAGGATGAGGCGGTGCTGCGCAAAGAGTCCCGGATCGAGCGGAAGCTGGTCGAGGCGTTCCTCGCGCGGCGGATCGAGGACCGCTACTCGAAGGACGAAATCCTAACATTCTATCTGAACCGGATTTACTTTGGCAGTGGATTCTATGGTCTCCGCTCCGCCTCGCTAGGCTACTTCGGCAAGGAGCCGATGGACTTGGCGACTGAGCAATGCGCGTCGCTGGTGACGCTGATCAAGAATCCTAACGCCCGCTCGCCATTGAACAATCTGGAGCTCAACAAAAGCGGACGCAACTATGTGTTAGGCCGGATGCGCGAGGAAGGAATGATTTCCCGCTCCGAACTGGCCCGGCTCAGAGGCTTGCCGCTCAAGCTCAATCCGCAGCCGTTGCGGCGCGGCACCACCCACCTTTACGAGCGGATCGCGGATGCCGTGGGCCGGGCGCTGGGCGAGGACGCGCTCGCTTCCGGGAAATTTAAAATCCACACCACCATCCTTGCCGAGGCCCAGAACGCCGCGCAAAAGGCGCTGCTAGACAGCTTGGCGAAGGCCGAGGCGGGTCCGGGCTACCAACACCCGAAATACCAAGACTATCACAAGGGCAGCACCAAACCGGCGGAATATCTGCAAGGCGCGGTGCTGATGTTAGACCATGAAACCGGCGAAGTGCTGGCCCACGTCGGCGGACGGGACTACGCACAGGTGCCCTATGATTTTATCGAACTCGGCAAGCGCCCGTTAGGCACCGCGTTTTTCCCCTACATCTACGCCGCCGGGCTAAGTGCCGGCCAGACTCCGGCAGCGCTCGTCGAGGATGAGGCGATGGACAACCGCGCGGTGATGATCGGTGGCCAAGAAGGCATCCTCGGCGAATGGGGGATGGAGGTCTCCTCGCCAGTCTATCAGGGGCGAATCACGGTGCGTGAGGCGTTGGAAAATTCCAAGATCGCCGCCACCGTTAGATTCGCGGGTCAGACCGGCTTGCCGCGGGTGGTGGATACCAGCGTCGCCTTCGGCCTGCCCTTGCAGAAGGCCGAGCTGCTGCCTCGCCTCGCGGTGGGCTTCGAGGAGGTCTCGATGAAACAAGCGGTGCGGGCGATGACGACATTTCCCCTCGGCGGCCTGTCCGGGCCAGCGGAGCTGATCTATCTGGACCGGGTTGAAAACTCCGCCGGGCGGGTGGTCTATCGCCGCGAGCACAAGGCGCAGGCGCGACGTCAAATCATCGACGAGGCGACCGCTTGGCAAGTCCACAGCATGATGGCCGGCTCGCTCTACCGCGGCAGTTCGAAGGGTGTGCTCGACGGGCTTTTGGAAAGACCCTTCAACGGCGCGGGCAAGGGCGGGACCACGGCAGGGTTCACGGATTCGTGGTTCATCGGTTATAACAAACGGATCACTTGCGGCGTGTGGACCGGCTTTTTGTTAGGAAGTGGCGAGCCGATCTATCCGGGAGCCTTCAGCCGGGATCTGGCGATGCCGGTCTGGCAGGCGACGATGAATGCGGCGGCACCTTCATTCGGCGGCGAGTCGCTCAAGCCACCGGCGGGCGTTGTGCAAGTGGCGGTCTGCTCGACTTCCGGCCAGCTCGCGACCCAGTATTGCCAAGAGCACGTCGAGGACATCAACAGCGGGACGATCCGCTCGCGCTCGACCGGGGTGATGGAATATTTCCGCAAAGGCACGGAAAACTTGCCATTTTGTAACATCCATTCTGGTGCCCTCGGCGAGGGTGTATTGCCGGAAATGGCACTGATCAACCTGCCCGCGCTCGACGCCGTTCCGGTCCGCCCCAAGGAGCCCGTGCTCATCGGCGACGACCCCTATCACACCGAGGTGCCCAGCTTCGCGGCGACCTCCGCCGAGCGGGGGCTGGTCCGCCACCGGACTAACGTGTTAGACAGCCTCGACCTCGGCGACATCGAGGAAGGCATCCCGCTCAAGCGCCCGGCGCGGCTGCGGATCGACGACGAGTGAGGTGGGGAGAGTCGGTCTTCAGCTAGATCCCTTCGACGATTGGCAAAATTCTAACACCACAGGTGTTGCGCATCGAAGCCCAGGGTTGGTGTGAGGAACGAACGCCTACCTTGGGATGTTTCGTTCAACGACCCGCGAACCACAAAGTGGTTCCGGCCTTCGTGTTGGAGTGGGCTATCCCCAATTCCATCCAGCGACCCTACCCACGCCGGAACTCCGTTGGAGTTCATGATTTGGATGACCTCGCTTCCCGGGGTAGCCGTGACCGGCAACCCCGGGCTGGAAGACGCAACACCATTGGTGTTAGAGGAAACAGCCTGTCGTGCCCGATGCATCCTTAATTCTAAAAAGCAAGTTGGTAACCCGTAGAGTAGAGAGCACCGGGCGGCTTCCGCCAATCCCGTTGGTCCCCCTCGTCAAACCGGACCCCGCAGATTTCCCGCATCCGGCTTTCCTGCACGCATTTCGTCATAGGCGTTTGAGTCCGAGTTTTTCAAGGTATTGGTGGTGGCTCATTCTTTTCGGGCGGTGGTATTTCCTTTGGCTTCGGCGGTTGAGATGAGTCACCAGCCGCTGGCGCGTGTCGTAACTCAGATCCCGGAACGCTTTGCGCGGGTAGCCGAATTCAAAGAGGGCGTCACGTTCAGGTAGGTTT
>JAYTEI010000244.1:0-1361 GCA_043735445.1 Akkermansiaceae bacterium
CTCACACATTAAACCGGAACTCCACCACATCGCCGTCTTTCATGACGTATTGCTTGCCTTCGATGCGGACTTTTCCGGCGACTTTGGCGGCGGACATGCTGCCGGCGGCGACGAGATCTTCGTAGTGGACGATTTCTGCGGCGATGAAGCCACGCTCGAAATCGGTGTGAATCACCCCGGCGGCGGCGGGTGCTTTGTCGCCGGCGATGATGGTCCAGGCGCGGGTTTCTTGGACACCGGTGGTTAGATAAGTCCGCAGTCCTAGCAGGTGATAAACCGCGCGGATCAGCGCCGAGACGCCGGAATCGGTGACGCCCATTTCTGCCAGAAATTCGTTCGCTTCCTCGACCGGCATGTCGCTGAGTTCCTCCTCAATGCGGGCGGAAATGACGACGGCCTCCGAGCCGGTGTGCGCGGCGGCGAATTTGCGGACGCGGGCGACTTGGGCGTGCGAGTCCGGGTTCTCAATCGCGCCGGCCAGCTCGTCCTCGGCGACGTTGCAGGCGTAGATGGTCTTCTTTGAGGAAAGCAGGAAAAACTCCTTCACGATCGCCCTGTCGTCGTCGCTGAAATCAATCGTTAGCGCTGGGTTCCCTTGGTCGAGATGCGGCATAATCACGTCGATGAGTTCGACTTCTTTCTTCGCTTCCTTGTCGCCGCCCTTGGCTTTTTTCTCGCGGGAATGGCGGCGTTTTTCGAGCGAGGCCATGTCGGCGAGGATCAGTTCGGAGTTGATGATCTCGATGTCGCGGATGGGATCGACGGAGCCGAGTTCGTGAATGATGTCGTCATTTTCAAAACACCGCACGACTTGGACGATGGCGTCGGTTTCGCGGATGTTTGCGAGGAATTGGTTGCCCAGTCCGGCACCTTCCGAGGCGCCCTTCACCAACCCGGCGATATCGACAAACTCGATGGCCGTCGGCACCAATTTGTGCGAGCTGGAAATCTTCGAAAGCACTGCCAGCCGCGGGTCGGGCACGCTGACGATGCCGATGTTCGGATCGATGGTGCAGAATGGATAATTTGCCGCCTCCGCCTTGCGGGTGCGGGTGACAGCATTAAAGAGTGTCGATTTACCGACATTGGGTAGTCCTACGATTCCGGCCTTGAGCATTGCGGCGGGAGGGTGGGGGAAGGGCGGGCGCGAGGACGAGAAAAAAGTTCATTGTGGAGCGGTGGCCTCCTATCGGCCGCGGCCACTGGCACGGGGATGATTGCGACAGCCAATCATTTTCAGTGCCTCCCACCGGATTGCTCCGCCTTGACGGATCACTCACATGCAGCGAATCCTCCCGCGTTTGAAAGCCACTCACCTCATCGCGCCCGTCGCGGCACTCATCTTAGTCGGCGCTTGGAAT